>CALHQN010000134.1 GCA_938036585.1 uncultured Campylobacter sp. | reverse complement strand
CATACGCGCAGATCGGCGGGATTTTCCAAAAGGCGATGGCGAACGACTACGCCGTGCACGCTAGAGAGATTTTGAGCGCAATCGACGCCGCGAAGTAAAATTTTAAATTTATAGCGCCGCGCCGTTTACTTCGGCGCGAGCGGTCGGTGCGGCGCTTTTTACGCGGGGTTCTTGGCGGTGCGTCGCAAAACGGCGGCGTATCGCAAGACGGCGGCGCGAATTTAAATTTAAAGCTCACGGGCGGCAGGCAAATCTAAATTTAAAGCCCGCCTATGAGCCATGCGCTGTAATTTCGTAAAATTTTAAAAGCTGATCGACACACCGAAATTTTGCGAAATTTTAAAGGCTGATCGATACTCCAAATACGGGGCGCGCAAATCTAAATTTAAAAGCCAAGGCGCAAAGTATATCCGCGACAAAGGCGCACCAGTGTGGGGAAAATCTAAATTTAAAAGTGCGAAGCAAGCCTAAATTTAAAATACAAAAGCTCGTTCAAAGGCTAAAAGCTCGCCCGTTTTGCTAGCTTTAGTAAATTTTCCTACGATCTAAGCTCTAAGCAAGGCGGCGGACGATTTGCCGGCGGTCTTTTGCATTAGCGCTGATGTTTTGTGGACGTGCGTGGCAAGGCGGCAAAAATAACGCGAAATTTTAAAATTTACGGCGCGGCAAAGCGGAATTTATCTTTGTAAATTTAAAGCATTCATTAATATTAATTTTTGTATCATTCTGAAAAATTTTGCAAGGAGACGAAATGAAAAAATTTCTACTACTTCCGCTTGTTTGCGGAGCTCTTTTTGCGGCGCCAAGCTGCGATAATGTCCAACTCAAAGCCGCTGTGGAAGGTATCAATAAGAGTGCGCCGCTGAGAGTCGATGAGATTACCACTTTAACGGGTGCCGAGTGCAAAGACGGCACTTTTATCTACAACTACGAGCTAAACGACGGCATGGGGCTAAAATTTGACAGTATCAACGATACGCAAAAAAACGTAATGCAAAACGTCGTAGACAGCCAAAATAAACAGATTTTTTGCGAGAATATGAAGGTTATGCACTCCTTGATAAACGGTGCAGTGTGGGTCTACAAGCTACAAAACGGCTCGGAATTTATGCGGGTGGAATTTAAACCTAGCGATTGCAAATAATCCCAACTTTAAATTTTAAAATGCCCGTAAGCTTCGCGGGCATTTCCTCTATGGCTCTTTGCGGATTATCTTTCGCAGGCGTTTTTATCTAGCGAGATTTTTATCGGCGGCAAGCCCTCTATCTCGTAATTTAACACCATCGTTTTGCCGAGCTCCCGCAGGCGCTGCGAAAATTCTGCGCTGCAAAAGCCGGCCTTCGCCTTAGTAAACAGCATCTCTTTTAAAATTTCCGCATCACCCGCATCCAGCGCGCTAAGGTCTAAATTTGGCGAGCTATTTAACGCGTAATCGTATATGAAGCTACCCTCTTCGCATGCGGCGCCTTTTAAAATCGTAGCATCGTCGATCCTGCGCGGCGCGCCCTCGTTTATCCGCGCTAGCGCATCTTGTACCTGCTTGCTTTCGCAGAAGTTTCGCTCCAGCTCACTGTGTTTTTTCTCTGCGTAAAATTCCATCGCTACATTTGCCAAAATTCCGATTCCAAATAGCACTAGTAAAATTTTAATCGGCTTATTTAGCCGCGCGCTTAAGCTTTGCGCGTCCATCATCGCGCCCTTTCGCAGCACAGCAGCGTGTGTCCGACGCCGAGTCCATCGTGAATTTGCGAAATTTTAAGCCCGGCGCGCTGCGCAAATTTAATCATATCGTCCGAGTGATAAATTTTGCTATTGCCGTTTGCCATAGCGGCGAAATACACGCTGATCTGCGTCATGCTATACGCAGCGGTTTCGTAGCGCTGCCTGTCCCAAAACGGCTCCAAAATATAAAGCCGCGCCTCCGCGCTCATCGACTCCGCCGCACGCGAGAGGATGCTTACGATCTGCTCCTCTGCGAAGCAGTCCAGAAACTGACTGAGCCAGATCGCGTCAAAGCTGCACGGAAAGCACGTGGCGGGATCAAGTAGATCGGCCGCAAGCCCCTCTATGCGCTCAGCTCCCTGCGCGCCTGAGACGGCGTCTTTCATCAGCGCGATCTGCCCCGCAAGATCCATTATCGTGACGCGCACATTTTCGTCGTAACCCACGCACCGCTTAGCAAAGCGCCCCGTATTGCCACCTACGTCTAAAATTTTTGCCGTCTTGCGCGAGAAAATGATCTTTAGCGCGGGCTCAAACGCCAAATCCGAATAAAAATGATCAAACGCGAGCCAGCTTTTGCGCACGTGCGGCGGCAGATGCGAAAGCGCCTCGTAGATCGTAGCCCACTGCCCAAAAACCTTTAGCCCCTCGGGTTTGCCCGATTTTAGCGTCTCTTCTAGCCTAAAGAGCCCCTCATAGCAAACGTCGTGGATGAAGTCCATATCCACGCCGACGAGCTCGTCCGTGAGCAGAAAATATCCCGCCTTGCTGAGCCTAAATTTCTCGCCGCTAAGTAGCACCGTGCCGATGCTAAGCGAACTTTCCAAAAGCAGCTTTACGGCGTATTCGCTAAGCGAGGTCTTCTTCGCGATCTCTTCTATACTTAGTCCGTCCCGCGCCTCATTAAGCGCGCTTAAAATTCCAAATTTTTTCATCAGCCGCGAGACTTGAAAGACCACCGGCGCGAAGGCGATCTCATTTGCCGTCCGCTGCGCCTCGCCTGCGCTTTGGCGCTCCGCGGCGTAACGGTCTAAAAGCTGTTTGGGAAGTTTCATTTTTGATCCTGCTCGTGTAAATTTCGCAAAATTTTAGCAAAAAATTTTAATTTTTGCCACGCGGGATTTGGGATTTGCAGCGTTTTTAAATTTAGCGGGCAAGCCAAAAGCAAAGCTGCACGAGCGGAACGATACCGAGCGAGCTTAAATTTAGCGGATAAAATTTCAAAGCAGAGCTAAATTTTATGAAATTTTAGTTAAAATCGCTCCTTAGTTTCGCGCCAAAGCGAAAATTTAAATTTAGGAAAAGCCTTGAAACTTCAAATGTCCTTGATCTCCATCGCTTGCGTAGTTATTATCCTGGCGGGTCTTAAAGCCGCGCAGACCATCGTCGTGCCGTTTTTGCTTGCTATTTTTATCACCGTGCTGGTCTCGCCGCTGGTGCTATATGTGCAAAAACTCCGCGTCGGCCGCGTTTTTAGCTTCCTGCTCGTAACTTTCGCATTCGTAGCGATTATGGTTTTTTTCGGCTCAGTGATCTTTGACGCGATCAAGGAATTTTCGGCGCGCTTGCCGGAGCTTCAGGCTAAATTTAACGACGTCTTGCAGGGTATCAGCACAAGGCTTGTTCGCTTCGGTGTGGAGTTTGACGTCCAAGGACTAGGCGTCGATCCTAACGAGGTCGCGGCACAAATCTCTACCCTGCTTCGCAAAACAGGCTCGATCGTCTCGACGGGATTTTTCATCTTCATAATGGTCTCGTTTATGGTCTTTGAAAGCTCTATGATGGATGAAAAGATCCGCTATTTTTCGCAGCGCAGCCATGCGACGCACACTTTCGTCAAAAAATTTGCTTCAAATTTGAAAAAGTACCTTCTCATTAAAACCATAGCCTCAGCCTGCACCGGCGCGCTGATCGGGCTCGGACTATGGACGCTCGGAGTTCCGTACGCCGCGCTGTGGGGGATTTTAGCCTTCGTGCTAAATTTCATCCCAACCATCGGCTCGATCGTAGCGGTCTTTCCGACGCTTTTCGTGACCCTTTCTACGATGGATATAAGCTACAGCGTCTGGACCATCGCGATATATCTAGCCGTAAACGTCGCGATCGGCAACATTATCGAGCCGCGATTTTTAGGGCAAGGGCTCGGGCTTTCAACGATCAGCGTACTTGCGGGGCTGCTGCTATGGGGCTTCGTACTCGGCATCGGCGGACTGTTTTTAGCAGTACCGCTTACGATGAGCATTCAGATCGCGCTTGCCTCAAACGACAAAACGAAGTCTATCGCGACGCTGCTCGGCAATAAAGTAGAAAAATAGTAAAGCTTTAAGGGCTTGAGCGCGCTCAAGAGTATTTTTGTCTCTTTTAGATAAAATCCGCCCAAAGGATCAAAGATGACGAGCGAAAAATTTATCTACGAAGTAACCACGGTAACGAAATTTATCCAAATTTACTGCGACGATAAGCACACGGACGCGCCTAAAAAAGATGGCGCCGTGCTTCATAACTACAAAGACGACAAGGGGCTCGTGCAGACGCAGTTTCATCTCTGCGCGGACTGCGAGCGGATGTTGCGTTACGCCTACGCGCGCCTTGGTGCCTGTGCGCACACCGAAAAACCGCGCTGCCACCACTGCCCGCATCCGTGCTACGAGCGCGAAATGTGGACGAATATGGCTCGCATGATGAAATACAGCGGTATGAAGTTGGGGCTTACGAAGATCAAAAAACTTTTTTCGTTTAAAAAGAGCTGAAATTTTACTGCGCAAGATTCTTAAATAAACAGCTACGAACCGAGAAAAAATTTTAAAACCCGCGTCCTCTCCGCGCCGCAAAATAGGCAAATTTAGAAGCGTTTGACCTAAAGCGACTTTTAAATTTAGCCGGCTGCGCCCGATAACAAATAATTAAATTTGAGTTTATATTTTTCGGTTAGAATTTTTGGCGATATAAGGAGAGATCCATGAAAGTTATTACTATCGCGATCGTTAACGGCAAGGTCGTAAACGAAAAAGAGCTGATCGCAGGCATCATAGACTACGACGATTTTACCGCAGTCGCCGAGCAGCTCCGTAAAGCGCTGAAATCCTCTTATTTTACGGCCAACGAGCATGCTAGAATTTATAAAAAAATCAGCGCCGAAACAGGCTTTCGTCGCGTGCGATTCGACTACAAACCGTATAAAGATAAAATTTCAAACCTTATCGCCCAGGGCTACACCGTCAAGGCGATCTTAAAAAAGATCGGCGAGGAGGACGAAGCGTTTAAAAGCGCCGTCACCGCCGCAGGGCTTACGCACTTTATCTCCGTGACGTTCAAAGATGAAAAAACAAGACTTCGCGCAACCGCCAAAAAAAGCGAGGATTTCTTATATGCGTATCGATTTGAGATCAAGAAAATGCACTTCCAAGGCGTTAGCAATAAAGAAATTTTAAAGTATATGAAATCTCAATACGAAAAGGATTTTGCAAAAGTAAGCGAGCGCGATCTTGCCGCTTTTATCGAGGCAAACGCCGCGCTTGATACCGACCGCAAACTCTCACTGTATAAAAAGCCGAGCCTTTACGATCCGCATTTTAGCGAGATTATGAAGCTTTACGCAAGCGGTATGCGAGTCTATGACATCTGGAAGACGCTTAAAGCCAAATACCCCGAGCTAGCCAAGCTTCAGGCGCCGAGCCTTTATCAGTTCATCGCAAATAACGCCCTTGGCAAAGCCAAATATATGCAAAAAGACTGATATGCCTGCGCTTCTTTCAGATTTTACTTTCAAATTTAAAATTTCGCCGCGATGAAGATCGATGAAAGCCGGTGAAATTTCGATGAAAACCTGCGTCATTCTCTGCGGCGGCAAAAGCTCGCGCTTCGGCAGCGATAAAACGCTGTTTCCATTTCGCGGGTATCCCAGCATGACGCACTTTCTTTTCTCGCGCCTAAGCCGCGAGTTTGAGCGGGTTTTCGCCTGCGCCAAAAGCTCTAAATTTAACCCGCCGCTTCCTATGATCTACGACGAATTTGAGGAATTTTCGCCGATGGGCGCGCTATATTCGGCGCTGAAACCATTTAGCGGCGAGCGCATTTTTATCATCCCCGCCGATATGCCATTTGTAGAAATTTCCACCATTCGCGCGCTTAGCGAGCAGGAGGGGCAAATTTGCGTGGCGGGCGACGAAGCGCATAGACACAGCCTGTGCGGATTTTTTGACGCGGATCTCGCTCCGCACGCGCTTGAGCTCTACCGCGCAGGAGAGCATAAGATCGGCGCGCTCATCGGATCTGCAAATTCCAAAGTACTAAATTTCAAAAACAAAGAGCAGTTTTTAAATATAAATTATCAAAATGATTTAAAGGGCGCAGATGAAATTTAAAGCTTTAGCGCTCGCGCTTTGCGCCATGAGCCTAGCCGCGCAAGATCTCTCCGAACTATACGCAAAGGCCGGCGAATACGAGGCCAGGGGCGATTACAAAAACGCAATGATCTATTACAAAAAGATTGCCGCGGCAAGTCTAGCGGATAAAGGCGATAAACCGCGCCGAAAAGTCGCAGAAAATTCTACCTCGTCCGCAGAAAACCGCGCTTCACACGATGATGTCGCCGTTTTACGCTCTGCTGCGGCGCAAAATTCCCTCGCACAAAATTCCGCCATGACAAGATCCAGCGCGCCAAATTCCGCTGCATCAAATTTCGCAGATGCAGGCTCCGCTATGTCAAGCTCCACCTCAAATTTAACTTCATCTAATTCCGCCTCGCTCCCGCAAAATTCCGCCGCGCCGGATTCCGCGCCGCAAGGCGAGCAAAATGGCCGAAATTTTGGATTTTTGGGGCTTAAATACTACGAGCCGATCTATATGCTTTTCACCCACGATTTCAGCAAAAAGCCCAATCGTAAGGCGGATGAGCTGCATTTTGAGTTTAGCTTCGAGCGGCCGATAACATATGACGCGCTGGGGCTTGGAGAGAAAATTTCATTCGCCTACGCGCAAAATTCCTGGTGGCAGATCACGCAGGATAGCGCCCCTTTCCGCGAGAGTAACTACCGCCCCGAGCTTTACGTTAGCGCGCCGGTGCCGTTTGCGGACGAGTTAAAATTAGGCGCAATGCACGAGTCAAACGGCAAGGGCGGCGAGGAATCGCGCTCATGGAATAGGCTCTACGCCCAAAGTACCTGGAGTGCGGACGGATTTTCTATCACCCCCAGAGTGTGGTATGCGTTTTGGCTGGACCGCACGAACGAGGACATCGCGGATTATATGGGCTACGGCGATCTGCGCGCGTCATACACCTTCGGCAAACAACGACTTAGCGCTCTGTGGCGTAACAACCTACATTTTGACGGCAGTAACCGCGGCGCGATCGAGCTAAACTACAGCTTCCCGATCTTTAACAGCGGATTTTACGGCTATCTGCGCTACTTCAATGGCTACGGCGAAAGCCTCGCGGACTACAAACGCAGCGTCAATAAGATCGACATCGGACTTTCTTTCGTAGAATTTTAAAAGGCGAGCTTGGATCAAAAAGCCTGAAATTCTGCGGCTAAATTTTATCCGCATAAAATATAAAATTTCGCAGCTTTTTGCTCTACGCCGCTAAATTTTAAAAAGCAAAATTTAGCGATGCAAATCGCCTTAAATTCTGCGGGCGGAGTTTCGCCTACCGTACCGAATCCTCGCAGGTAGAATTTCTTAGAAATTAATATTCTTTTAGCTAGAATTATGGATTAAATTTCATCAAAGGATCAAGAAATGGCACAAATTCAAGAGACCGAGCTCATCTGGAAAGACGGCAAGCTAATCCCATGGGCGGAAGCTACTACTCACGTTTTGACGCACTCTTTGCACTACGGAAACGCCGTATTTGAGGGCGTACGCGCTTATAAAACCGACAAAGGCTACGCGATTTTCCGCTTGGACGAGCACACTCGCAGGCTTGAAATTTCGGCAAAACTCTGCCTAATCAAGCTTTCGTTTAGCTTCGAGCAGCTCCGTAAGGCTCAGATCGACGTCGTCGCAAAAAACCGCTTCGATCAGACCGTCTATATTCGCCCGCTTGCATACTTCGGCTACGGTTCGATGGGCGTTTCGTCTACGAACTGCCCGGTAAACGTCATCGTCGCAGCGTGGCAATGGGGCGCGTATATGGGCGAAGAGGCGCTACGCAAGGGGATCAAAGCTAAAATTTCATCGTGGATGAAGCCGGCGCAATTTTCGATGATGGCAAAAGCTAAGGCGAGTGCGAATTATTTTAACTCGCAGATGGCAAATTTTGAGGCGGTTGACGCGGGATACGATGAGGCGATACTGCTCGATCCTCAGGGCTTCGTAGCAGAGGGGCCGGGCGAGTGCCTATTTATCGTAAAAGATGGGCTCATCATCACTCCGCCGAACGACACCAGCCTAGAGAGCATCACTCAAAACTCGGTCATCGAAATCGCGCGCAGCCTGGGCTACGAAGTCCGCAGAGAGCGTATCGCTCGCGATCAGCTCTATGCGGCGGACGAGGCGTTTTTCACCGGCACCGCCGCGGAGGTCACGCCGATTAGCAACATTGACGGCAGGATCATCGGCAAGGGCGAGATGGGCGAGATCACGAGCCGCTTGCAAAAGGCATATTTCGCGGTAGTCACGGGCAAAGACCCAAAATTTGAGCACTGGCTCACATACGTTAAATAAGGACGCGCATGCCAGCGGATTTGAATGATTATTTTAATAAGAAAAACAGCGACAAAAAAGGCGGGAATTTAAATTTTAAAATTCCTAATTTCGGAGGGATAGGCAAGTTTAGCGGCGTGCTTTACGTGATAATCGCGCTAATCGCGCTACTTGTGATTGCAAAGCCCTTCGTCACGATCCAATCGGGCGAAGTGGGGATCAAGTCAAATTTAGGTAAATACGATCCGACGCCTCTTGGCGCGGGACTTCACTTTTTCGTGCCGTTCATACAGGACGTATTCGTCGTAGATACTCGCACGCGTATCATCAACTACACCAGCAGCGAAGATATGAGCGCGGGTATCGCTACTAAAAGCGGTACCGCGGGCGGTATCATCAGCAAAAACTCGCTCTCGGTGCTAGACTCGCGAAATTTGCCCGTCAGCATCGACATTACCGTGCAATACAGGCTCAATGAAGCCACGGCGCCCAACACGATCGCCGAGTGGGGCTTTTTATGGGAGGATAAGATCATCGATCCGCGCGTAAAGGACGTCGTGCGTAGCGTCATCGGCAACTATGCCGCCGAAGAGCTGCCTACCAAACGCGACAAAATCGCTAAAGCGATCGACGACGGTATCCGCAAAAATATCGAATCGCTGCCGAATTCGCCAGTGGATCTACTAGCCGTGCAGCTTCGCGAGATTATTCTGCCCGCAAAGGTAAAAGAGCAGATCGAGCGCGTGCAGATCGCCAAACAGGAGGCTGAGCGCACCAAATACGAGGTCGAGCGCGCAAATCAAGAGGCGCTTAAAAAGGCTGCTCTTGCCAAAGGTAACGCAGACGCCGTAAAAATCGAGGCTCAAGGTCGCGCCGATGCCGCTAAGATCGAGGCTGATGCGCAAGCCTACGCCAATAAAGAGGTCGCAAAGAGCTTGGATGCAAATCTTTTAAGCCTCAAGCAGATCGAGACGCAGGCTAAATTTAACGAGGCGTTGCGCGAAAACAGCGACGCAAAAATTTTCCTAACGCCGGGCGGCGCGGTGCCTAATATCTGGGTCGATACGAAAGATAAGGCGAAGCAAAGCGCCATCGAGCGGGAAAATTAAAATTTCAGGCGGTTATACGCCCCGATTTCGCGAGATAAATTTAATAGCGAGTTACTCCTGGCGCATAAGCCTAACTCGCGATTTTATGGGTTAAAATTTAGCGACGAGCACGAAAGCTCAAAATGAATGGAACTCGCATTCGTCGCGGTTTAAACCCAACGGTCGCTTAAATTTAGCCGCTAGGCTTGTCCTTTAAATTTACGAGGCTCACCGCTTCATAAATTTCAATAACTAAAATTCCGCGTGCGGCGGCTAAATTCAGGGCGCGCGACTTCACAAACTAAGGATCAAAAATGAAGGTAGATTGGCAAAAACTGGGCGGGCTACTCCCCACGATCGTACAGGATGCGGGTGACGGCGCGATTTTGATGCTCGCGTATATGAACGAAGAAGCGTTAAATTTAACGCTGAGCACCGGCTACGCGCACTACTTTTCGCGCAGCAAGGGGCGCATCTGGAAAAAGGGCGAGAGCAGCGGTCACGTTCAGCTCGTAAAATCCGTCTTTTTGGACTGCGACAACGACGCGCTGCTGCTTAAAGTTGAGCAATGCGGCGGATCCCCCTGCCACACCGGCGCGCGAAGCTGTTTTTTTAAAGAGATTTCGCTACAAAAAGGCGGCGAAAATGTGGGGAGCTCGATCGCTTGCGACACGGAAAATTCCACAATGCAAAATTTCACTGCGACAAATTCCACTCTAACAAATTCCGCCGCAGAGCGCAGCACTCAAAATTTAGACGCCGCCTCGCAAAATTATGCGCTAAAAAACTCCTCAGAAAAAAGCCCGTACAGCATTTTGGACGAAATTTATCACGTCTGCTTGGATCGCAAGATAAACGGTGAGTCCGCGCTCTCCTACGTCGCCTCGCTCTACGCGAAGGGCGAAAACGCCTATCTCAAAAAGATCGCCGAGGAGGCGTGCGAGTTCGCGCTGGCGTGCAAGGATCTGTCGCGCAACGGGCTTTACGCAGACATCGCGCGCGAGGGCTTCGGCGAACACAGAGCGGGCGAGCCGCGATACGACGTGATTTACGAGGGAGCGGATCTTTTATTTCACCTTCTGCTCGCACTTGCAGCGCACAATATCCACCCAGACGCCCTACTTGACGAGCTAGCGCGCAGGCAAGGACAAAGTGGCATCGAAGAAAAGCGCAGCCGAGAAAAAAGCTAATTCTGCCTTGCGGCGACCGCGAGTTTATTTAGAGCAAAGCGCGCCTGAAGCAAGCCGTAAAACTCAAAGGCGATTTTACGCTGTAAACGCAAATTTAAGGGTCGATAATGAACGAAATTTTAGAGCGAATTTACAAAATAGAAAACCTCGCCGAACTAGAAATTTTTCTGCGCGCCCAGGATCAAATTTTAATCCGCGAGCGGCTGCTGGGCGAATTTGACCGCTACGCCTTTTATAAAAACGCTAGCGAGTGGAACAGGGCCGTTAAAATTTGCGAATGCCTAGCGATCGTAGGCTGGGGCGAGCGAGAGAGCTTGGAGGCGCTGCGCGGGAAATTCTACAACGGGCAGCCCGCGACCTATTTTTTAAATGCGCACGGCGAGCCGCGCTTCGTCGAGGCATATTGGTCAAAGCGCAAAACGGGGCTTACGATGCAAGACGGCGATACTATCTTTCACGCCGGCCCGGATGCGGCGGGCAAAACGCTCGCACGCCCCGTGAAAGAGGACATTTGTGACCTTAAGCTAAACAGCCAGCGCAACTGGATAGCCAAAAATCCGGTCCGCATCACGCGCGCTATCAGCAACTGCTACGAAAACTCGCGCGCCGTAATAGAAAGCCTCTTTGCGGATCTACAACCGGCGCTAAATGCCAAAATGCGCCCCGAAATTTACGGCTGCGCGATCAACTACATCAAGCTATCGTGCGCATTTAGTTTTGACGACGAGTACTGCCGAACCAACTACATCATCGCGCCCGATAAGCCGCGCCTAAGCTCGCAGCGCGCCTGGGAGCTGATACGCGAAATGATGAGCGAAGAGGAGCGGCGGGCGGGCGGTTACTTTTTGCGAAATAGATTTGAGTATTCGCCGTTTAGAAAAGACACGGGCAAAACGGGCGCGTTGATACATTTCGAGCGCGAGTTTAGCAAGCTAGCGCCCATGGAGCAAAAGCGAAAGATGGGCGAGTATTTTTTGACGGCGCTAAAGCAGATCGCGCAAAAGCAAAGCAAGCTTAAGTATGATTTCGCCGCGATGATAGAGGATTTTAGTAAAATTTTAGACGAGTGGACGGCGGCTGAAATTTAGCGCGGGGCAGGGCGGCATCTCAAAACACATCGGTGGCGTGCAAATCTGCGCGTAAATTTCAGCGCCTTGCGCAAATCGTAAAATTTCACTAAAATTTTAAAATCAAATTTAAAGGATAGATGATGAGGCAGATCACGATGCAGGAGGCTTTGGACGCGGTTAGTGAGCGCTACTGCAAAGGCCATCACTACGAAAATGTCGCACTAAGCGACGAGATGGTGCGCCGCATCTGCGAGGTAAAAAGCCTCGTAAATATGGGCTTTATAGCCACGGCGATTACGGACGCGGCGCTACAGCATCTAGCCGCGCTGCCGAAGCTTGCGTATCTGTTTTTGCAAGATAGCGATAAGATAAGCGGCGAGGGCTTTAGATACTTTGCAGCACACGCCAAGCTCGAACACATCGGTATCGAAAACGTCAGCATCACGGACGAGGGGCTAAAAGCGATCGTGCAAATCCCGAAGCTAAAATCGCTGCGCCTGGTCAATTCACGCGTGAGCTTTGCGGGGCTGCTAGCCGCGGCAGATACGAAAATCCAGTTTTATCTAGACGGCGGGCGCTTTAGCAAGGAGCAGATTGCGGAGTTTGAGCAGGCGCAAAGAGACGCCGCAAAGAACAAAAAGAAGCTTGATCCAGATGACCTGGCGGCAGCACGCGATACGCTGCTCGCGTTTTTCGCGGCGATGAGCGAGTGGGAGAAATTTGCTACATCGCGAATTGATGACGCGAATGACGGCGAGGTGCAGCGCAGATGCGACGAGCTATTTGCGCGCTACTGCACGCCCGTTAGGCGCAGCGGCTTTCGCCCCGAGGGTATTTCGTTTTCGATGATGGAGGGCGGCACCTACGGCGGATACGAGCTAACGGACGCCGAATGCGAGAGCAAAAATAAAATTTACATCTACGCCAAGGACGAACACGGCTTTGCGCGCCGCTTCCTGCTCGTGCGCAAGGACGGGCGCTGGCTCGTAGATAAGTGCCAAGGCATGAGCGGCTGCTGGAAAAACCGCGGGCTGTAAATTTAAGCGCAAAACGAGGTTCAAATTTCATCTGCGGCGCGATCGCAGGATAAAATTTAGCCTGCTGCAAGCACGATAGTAAAATTTCATCGGCGCTGCGAAACAAAAACAAAGAGGACAAATGAGCGGTAAAATTTCTGCGTACGATGCGCACGGCGATCAAAGAAAGGTGCGAATGAAAAGGCGAATTTTCTCCGAGCTGGGCGGCTTCGTGGTGTACGAGCCCGCGCTGCTAGCACGCTATCTGGATAAGCATGGACTTATAGGCGGCGACGTTCTTGCTTATTTTACGCAAACCGAGCACGGGGGCGCGGCTACAGAAGAGGGTATCGCGGTGCCGATATTGGGCGTTCGCAGCGATTATTACGATTTTGCGGTTACCGTGGGCGAGGCGAGCGAGGAGATATTCGCACAAGACGAAGCGAAAATCATCTCTCGCGGCTGGGTCTTTCACTCATCAGGCACGCTAAAGATCGCAGGCATCGGCTATTTTAAAGATATGAGCTGCATTAGCGAGCAAAACAGCCTGAGTTTTCGCGTAAAGCGCGGTCGGTACCGCTTGGAAATTTTAGGCGGATACCGGGGCGCAAATTTTAGCGGTGCGCCCGCTCCCCTCGGCGATACGCCAGTTTTTCATCTGCGGCTTACGCCCTCTGCCGAGCCTAAATTTAGCGGCGATTTGGAAACGTCATTTTATTTTTAGCCGAATTTATAAAATTTTGCGCGAAATTTCTCTTTTTATACGCAACAAGCAAGCAAAATTTTATAAATTTAGCCGCATTTCACCGCTGCGCCCAGCAAAATGCTATAATCGGCGCCAAATTACGGGAGGCGAGAGATGGCTTTTGACAAACTTATGGACGTGCTGGCGCAAAATGGCTGGCAGATACGGCGCAGGGATGAAATTTGCCCGCCGCGGGGCGAATTTTTGGGCGGCAGATTTAAAAATTTAAGCGAAAATTTTTACCGCTTCGTTTGCTCTTTTGAGACTTTACATGACGCTGCGGACGCCGTTTGGTTCGTGTCTGCTAGGGATTATGCGTCGTCAGGCGCGGATGAGGCGGAATTTCGCTACGAAGATTTTGAAAAAGATAGCCTGGAGTGCGCGGCTAACGATGCGGAAAGAGCCGTCGTGAGCGCGTTTTGGAGCGAGTGCTTGCCGTTTTTGTTTTCGGTCAGAGGCGAGCGCTGCTTTGCAGGCATCCTCACGCAGGGCGCGGACGCGGGCAAGATCGTATTCGGCGCGGAACCGATCTATGAGGATACCCTGGTCATCGCGCAAAGCTTCGAGGAGTTTATCGCTCTTTTTCTCGCCGCACTCAAGAACAAAAACGCCGCAAAATATCCGTTTTCTTGTTTTGTGTAGCAGCAATGCGATACGAGCAAAGCGGTACTGCGAGCGCGAGTAAAACAGCGCGGCGGGTGCGGGACACAAATTTAGCCTCGCGCAAAATCTGCGCCGCAGATCATATCGGAGAGTAAAATTTCGCCCGACGTTTGGAGTAAGGCGCAAAAAAACGGCGCCGCAAATTATACGAACCGCAAAAGCCCCGCTCGATGATTTGCAATAAAATTTTGAGTTTAAATTTTACGCGCTTGCGCTAAAGGCTTCGGCGCCTCTGAACAAGCCTTGGCCGCAAAAATTTTGATCTAAAATTTGAGCAGCCCGTCCTCGTCAAATTTAAAACCGGATCCCCAAGCCACCTCCCAGTAGTATCCGTCCGGATCGTCAAAATACGCGTGGTATCCGCCCCAAAACGCAACTTGGGGCTCCTTGACGATGGTTCCGCCCGCCTTTTTTACTAGCTCTATGACGCTAGCTACGTCCTCTTTGTTTTTTACGTTGTAGGCTAGCGTGATGCCGCCAAATCCGCTGCCTCTGGGCGGATCGTTTTCGTTGATATCTCGCGCCAGCGCGTCTAGCGGGTAGAGCTCAAATTTGCTCCCCGGCGTATTGAAAAAGCATACCGGCGGGTCATCGTCTTTACATTCCGTCTCGTAACCTAGGCCGTCGCGATAAAATTTCAGCGCCCTTTGCATGCTTCGCACGCCTAGGCAGATGCAGGTTATTTTGTTCATTTTTGCCTCCATAAATTTTAACGTATCTATTTTGGTTTCTTGTGCCGTAGTCAAGCCTGTGCTCAAACAAGCCGTCGCCGCACTAGCCGAGCGCGCCGTCCGAACTTTTAATCGCCGATTATTAAAATTCTAAAATTCCGCTTCCAGACTCGGCGTTAAATTTTAAAATTTAAACCGCCCTTGATCTAGCCCGCAAGCTAACTCAAAGCCCGCGCCTTACGGCTCAAACGCGAGACGGCGATTTTAGATGGCAGAATTTACGAACTTAAAGTCTGCATTTTACGGCTCAAACGAGCAAGCCTTTAGGTTTCCGCCTGCCAAGCCCTTTTTAAACCACTCTTTGCGCTGCGCCGAGGTGCCGTGCGTGAAAGAATCAGGCACGACGCGACCGCTAAATTTACGCTGCAACGTATCGTCGCCGATCGCGCTAGCAGCATTTAGCGCCTCGTCAATGTCGCCAGCCTCCAGCACGCGCCCTGTTTTTGCGAGATAATGCGCCCAGACCCCCGCGTAGCAGTCCGCTTGCAGCTCGACTTTGACCTGAAGCGCGTTTTGCTCGGCTTCGCTGCGAGCGCGCTTTTTAAGAGCGCTAACCTGCTCCAGCGTACCGATTAAATTTTGAACGTGATGCCCCACTTCATGCGCGATGACATAGGCCTGCGCGAAGTCGCCGCCCGCTTTGTATTTGTTCGCAAGCTCGTCAAAAAAGCTAAGATCGAGATAAATTTTATGGTCCCTCGGGCAATAAAAAGGTCCAGTCTGTGCGCTCGCGAAGCCGCAGCCGCTTGCGATTTGATCGCGAAAGAGCCGAAGTCCGGGCTCCTCGTAGCGCGCGCCCGCGCTTTTAAATATCTCGCCCCAGACGTCCTCGGTTTGGGCCAGCACCGCCGAGACGAAGGCGAGCTTTTCTTGCTCCTGCGGGCTATCGGTCGGCTCTCTTTGCGTACTGGCGCCTCCGTCTAAAAGCGCCAAAGGGTTGTAGCCCATAAAATACGCTACGACGCCGATTACGAGCACTATGCGCCCGATTTTTGAGCCGAGCAAAAACCTGATGATCGGAATCAGCATCCCAAGCGAGCCCGAGCTCGTGCGCATGCTGCTTGCACGGTCATCCTCCACGTTTGAACTTCGTCTGCCGTCTTGCCATTTCATATTTTTCCTTTAAAATTTTTGAGCCATTATACTAAAATTTTAAAAAGAGCGCCGCCTTACTTTTGTAAAATACTGCGCGCGTAGCGAAATAAATCTGAAATT
>CALHQN010000133.1 GCA_938036585.1 uncultured Campylobacter sp. | reverse complement strand
CTTTTATAAAATTTCGCAGCACCACTCTGCTTCTAAATTTATTAGATAATAGTGCCTATTTTGCGATGTATTTGCAAAGGTTTACGTTCGCAAGCAAGATAGAAAATTTATCGCAGTAAAATTTAAAGCAACCGTTTCGGTATTCGCGGCAAGCGGTGTAAGCCATGCCGCTAAATTTGAAGCGAAATTTCAGAATAAGGCTAAATTTAAGAAATTTAGCCGTTCATTATCGATAGCAGTTCGGTGTTATCTTTGGTTTTTAGCATCTTGGCGTATAAAAATTTCAGCGCCTCGACGTCGTCCATCGTCGAGATCGCCGAGCGCAGCGCCCAGATCTTTTGCAGATTTTCGCTGCCTTGCAAAAGCTCTTCTTTGCGCGTGCCGGACTTGGTGATGTTGATCGCCGGGTAAATTCTGCGGTCCGAGATATTGCGATCGAGGATGATCTCGCTGTTGCCCGTGCCTTTGAACTCCTCGAAGATCACGTCATCCATACGCGAGCCGGTCTCGATGAGCGCAGTAGCGACGATGGTAAGCGAGCCGCCGTTTTCGATGTTTCGCGCCGCACCGAAGAAGCGCTTCGGCTTGTGCAGGGCGTTTGCGTCCACGCCGCCGCTTAAGACTTTGCCGCTGCTAGGCGTGACGGTGTTGTAAGCGCGCGCAAGGCGGGTGATGCTATCAAGCAGGATGACGACGTCCTTGCCGTTTTCGACGGCGCGTTTCGCCTTTTCGATAACGAGCTCGGCGACGCGGACGTGGTTGAACGCAGGCTGATCGAAAGTCGAGCTAAACACTTCGCCGCGTACGCTACGCTCCATATCGGTCACCTCCTCCGGGCGTTCGTCGACTAGCAGCACTAAAAGCTCGACCTCGGGGTGGTTGCGCGTAATGCCGTTGGCGAGCTCCTTCATAAGCTCCGTTTTACCGCTACGCGGAGGCGCCGTGATGAGCCCGCGCTGCCCCTTGCCGATCGGCGTAAAAAGATCAAGCACGCGACCGGTAAGGCGCATAGGATCGTATTCGAGCTTGAGCTTTTCGGTCGGGAAAAGCGGCGTAAGATTGTCAAATAGCGGACGCTCTCTGGCCTCTTGGATCGATTTATAATTGATCGCCTCGATCTTTAAAAGCGCGTAGTATTTCTCCTGATCCTTTGGCTCGCGTACCTGGCCCGTGACAATGTCGCCGACGCGCAGGGCAAATTTGCGGATCTGGCTGAGGCTTACGTAGGCGTCGTTGGCGCTGTCGCTTAAATTTGAATCTATGCCGCGCAAAAAGCCGTAACCCTCGGCGGTAACCTCCAAAATACCCGTAAAAAGTATAAAGCCGCCCTGCTTCGTCTGCATACGTAAAATTTCAAAAACGAGCGCTTGGCGGCGGAATTCGCGCGGGTTTTCGACGCCTAGCTCGTCTGCTATGGCGATGAGATTTTCAAGATCCATCGAGCGGAGCTCCTCGATCTGGTAGCCCTCGACGGGAACGTGCGTTTTAGCGTAAGTTTTTCTGCCGTTTTGATTAGAATTTGAAACGGCGGTCTGAGCGGAATTTTGATTTGTATTTTCCATTTATCCTCTTAGAGTGTGAAGTTATTAAATTTAGTTTTAAAAGTGTTGAATTTAAAATTTAGTTCTCTTTATAAGCACCGAACCTTAAAATTTTTTGTTGTCTTCTGCTGATGAGCTCGTCTATGCTAAGATCGTCTAGCTTGTGCAGCTCGGTTAAGACGTAGTTTCCAAGCGCTTTTATCGCGCCGTCTTTATCTCTGTGAGCGCCCGTTTTGGGCTCTTTGATCACGTCGTCGACCAAGCCCAGCTCTTTTAGCTCCTCGGCAGTGATCTTTAGCGCCTTCGTAGCGGCCTCGCTCTTGCTCGGATCGTTCCACAAAATCGCGGCACAGCCCTCGGGAGAGATGACCGAAAAGATTGAGTTTTGAAGCATCGCCAAACGATCGGCCACGCCGATAGCTAAAGCTCCGCCGCTGCCGCCCTCGCCGATAACGACGGCGATCGTAGGAGTTTTAAGATCGCTAAGCTCATATAAATTTCGCGCGATAGCCTCACTTTGACCGCGTTCCTCGGCTCCGAGTCCCGGATATGCGCCCGGAGTGTCGATCAAAAATAGAATCGGAAGGTTAAATTTCTCGGCGAGTTTCGCTACGCGCAGAGCCTTGCGATAGCCCTCCGGATGGGGCATACCGAAATTTCGCTTCAGCTTGTTTTTGGTGCCGCGACCCTTCTGCTCGGCGATCACGGCAATTTTGCGGTTGCCCATAATGCCCAGATAGCACACGATCGACGGATCGTCTCTAAAGGCACGGTCGCCGTGAAGCTCCCTGGCGTCTTGCAAAAGCGCGCGAATATAATCGATCGCATAAGGGCGATCCGGATGGCGCGCAAGCTGAAGCCTTTGATATTCGTTTAAATTCTTATAAACTTTGGAAATTTCTTTTTCGAGATTCTTATTTAAAATTTCGACCGCATCCTCATCACCGCGAATTTTAGCGGCGGTGATGTCCTCGTCGATCTGCTTTATAGGCTTTTCAAAATCCAGATAGTTCGCCATCAATCCACTCTTTTGAAAATAAGCGACGCGTTTGTGCCGCCGAACCCGAAGTTATTGCTCATAACGCAATCGAGTTTAGCTTTTCTGGCAACGTTTGGCACGTAGTCCAAATCGCAATCGGGATCTTTTGAAATTTGATTTATTGTAGGCGGTATGATGCCGTTTTGCATCGCTAAAAGGCTGATCGCAGCCTCTACCGCTCCGGCAGCGCCCAGGCAGTGTCCTAGCTGACCCTTGGTGGAGCTGACTGCAGGCACCTTGCCCTCGCCGAAAAGCTCTTTTAACGCCGCAGTTTCGTTTTTATCGTTTATCGCGGTGGACGTTCCGTGGGCGTTGATATAATCAATCTTCGGGCGTCCCGCCATCTCGTAGGCTTTTTTCATAGCGCGTATCGGGCCGTCTAGGCTAGGCGAAGTGATATGATAAGCATCGCCGCTAGCGCCAAATCCTACAAGCTCGCCGTAAATTTTAGCGCCGCGCGCTTTTGCGTCCTCTAGCTCTTCTAAAACCAAAGCCGCTGCACCTTCACCCATCACAAAGCCGTTTCGCTCCGCATCAAATGGACGTGAAGCGTGCGCAGGATCGTCATTTCTAGCGCAAAGCGCCTTCATCGCGGCAAATCCGCCGATACCTACGGGACAAACCGCGGCCTCGGCACCCACTGCGAGCATCTTTTTCGCTTCGCCGATCATGATAACTCTCGCAGCGTCCATAATCGCGTGCGCGGAAGCCGCGCAGGCTGTAACGCTGGATAAATTCGGGCCTTTTAAGTTGTAATATATTGAAACAAAGCCGCCGAGCATATTTACTAACGCAGAAGGGATAAAAAACGGAGAAATTCGCCTAGGACCGCGCTGTAAGCAGGTATTGGCGTTTATCTCGATGTTCGGTAGGCCGCCGATACCGCTAGCGGAGCTAACGCCGAATTCGTCGCTATCAAAACCGCTAAATTTAGCGTCCTCTATAGCTTCGCCCGCTGCTTTAAGCCCGAGCTGGACAAATCTATCCATCTTTTTTATCTCTTTTCCATCCTCGATTATGCTCGAAGGATCGAAACCTTTTACTTCAGCTGCAATTTGAACCGGAAATTCGCTAGCGTCAAAGAGCGAAATTTTATCAACCCCGGTTTTTCCGTTACAGATATTTTCAAAACTGCTCTGTTTGTCAAGCCCGAGAGAGGTTACCATCCCGATGCCCGTTACTACGACTCGTTTCAAAACCGCTTCCTTAAAATTTTATTTCTTAGGCAAATTTTCTATATAATCTACTACGTCTTTAATGCTTACTAATTTTTCAGACTCGCTATCAGGGATCTCGATACCAAATTTCTCCTCTAAAGCCATTACTAGCTCAACTACGTCAAGAGAGTCCGCGCCCAAATCCTCGATAATTTTCGAATCAACTTTAACTTGATCCGGGCTTACGCTTAGTTGCTCTACAACTACGTCTCTTACATCTTCAAATACTGCCATTTTAGCACTCCTTTAAAAAAATACCGCGTAATTCTATAATATTTAACCTTAAATTCCGCTATTTAACGCTACATATAGAGCCCGCCGTTGATTTTAAGCGACTCTCCCGTAATGTAGCCCGCGCCGTCGCTGAGCAAAAACGCAACTCCTTCGGCGACGTCACTCGTGCTTCCTAGGCGCTTAAGCGGGATGCTCGCTTCGTAGCTTGCTTTTACGTCGTCGCTTAGCGCGTCCGTCATATCCGTAGCGATGAAGCCAGGAGTTATGCAGTTGAAGCGGATGCCGCGCGCGGCTCCCTCTTTTGCGAAACTCTTACTCATCGCGATCATTCCGCCCTTGCTCGCGCTATAATTGACCTGTCCGGCGTTGCCCATTTCGCCGACGATCGAGGCGATGTTTACGACCGCGCCGAAGCGCTTTTTGCTCATTAATTTTAGAGCTTCGCGGCAGCCGATGAAGGCGCTGCTTAAATTTGCTTCGATCACGCCCATGAAGTCTTCCAGCTTCATCCTAAGCGCGAGCTTGTCGTTCGTGACGCCCGCGTTATTTACGAGATAGCTTAGCTCGCCGTCGCTTTGCGCGATCAGGGCAATCGCCTCGCTAAATTCCGCTTCGTTCGTCGCGTCAAATTTTATCACCGCGCCCTCTCCGCCGTTTGCGCGGATCTCCTCTAGCAGCGCGTCTGCAGGCTCTGGGTTTGAGCGATAATTGATCCACGCCTTAAGCCCGTAGCCCACCAAAGTCCTTGCGATCTGCGCGCCGATACCGCGGCTCGCGCCCGTGATTAAAACGTTCTTTCCACTAAATTTCATATTTTTCCTTTTGTTAAAATTTCAATCTCTAGCGTAAATTTATCCAAATTTACCTAAATTTTAGCAGTTTAAATCTGCTCGCGGCTCGCGCCGTTTAAATTTCAAAATAGCGCCTCATCCATCTCCGCGGGCTTTGGTAGCCCCATTAGCTTTAGCACGGTCGCTGCGACGTTGCTAAGCCCGAGCCCGCTTTTTAGCTCGCGCGCGCCCTCGCCCGCGACGAAACAAAATACGTCGAAGGTCGTGTGGTTGGTTAAAATTTCGCCGTCCGCGTCTCGCATCGCCTCGCAGTTGCCGTGATCGCTGATCTGCACGTAGGCGTAATCGTGCGCCTTCGCCGCGCTTAAAATTTTACCGATGCACTCATCCACCGCTTCGACCGCCTTTACCGCGGCGTCGTAATTGCCCGTGTGTCCGACCATATCGCCGTTTGCGAAATTTACGACGATGAAATCGATCCCCGCTTCGATGCCGCGGATCACCGCGTCGCACACCGCAGGCGCGCTCATCTGCGGCTGCTCGTCGTAGGTTTTTACTTTCGGGCTTGGTATCAGCACGCGAGTTTCGTTCGGCAGCGGCTCCTCGACGCCGCCGTTGAAGAAGAACGTGACATGCGCGTACTTCTCCGTCTCGGCGATGCGCAGCTGCGTCATGCCGAGATCCTGCACGTACTGACCGAATGTATTGTCAAGCTCCTCGGGCGGGAAAGCCACAAGTGCATTCATGCCTGCCTCGTACTGCGAGAAGGTCGCAAAGGGGATCTTCAGTGACTCATCGCGCGGGAATCCGTCGAATTTTTCATCGACAAATGCGTGCGTGAGCTGACGCGCGCGGTCAGGGCGGAAGTTGTAAAAAATCGCGCCGTCGCCGTTCTTCATGCCGGGATATCCCGCGACAACAAACGGCACGACGAACTCGTCCGTCACACCCTCGGGCTTCTCGCTCGTATCGGCATAGGAGGCGAGCAGTCCCTCAACGGCTGTCTTTGCTGTATGCGGTGCCTTTGCATGAGCAATCGCCTCATAAGCAAGCTGCTCACGCTCCCAGCGATGATCGCGATCCATTGCATAGTAGCGGCCACTGACCGTCGCGATGCGCCCGACACCGATCTCTGCCGCCTTCTTCTCGACCGCCTCGAGATACTCCTGTGCGCTCTTGGGCGGTACATCACGCCCATCGAGAAACGCATGAATCCAGACCTCTGTCAGTCCCTCACGCTTTGCAAGTTCAATTGTCGCAAAGAGGTGATCGTCGTGGCTGTGCACGCCGCCCGGCGAGACCAGTCCCATGACGTGCAGTGCACCGCCGCGCTCCTTTACACCGCGTACAATCGTGAGCAGTGCCTCATTCTTGAAGAAATCACCGTTCTTGATGTCGCGTGTGATGCGCGTGAGCTGCTGATAGACAATGCGCCCCGCGCCGATATTCGTGTGCCCGACCTCGGAGTTGCCCATCTGCCCGTCCGGCAGTCCGACGTACTCGCCGGAGGCGTTAATCTGATTGTATTTGTATGTTTTCTTCAGTCCGTCGATTACCGGTGTATTCGCCATGGCGATGGCGTTGTACTTCATATCATTCGGGTCGCCGTTGCCAAAGCCGTCCATGATGATGAGAGCGACGGGCGCATTCTTAAGTTTTGCCATAATATT
>CALHQN010000132.1 GCA_938036585.1 uncultured Campylobacter sp. | reverse complement strand
AACGCAGGCGTTTTGGCTACCGTAAAAGACGCAAATATCACAATTACCGACGAGGAGGTCGCTCCTTTTTTGGCGCAAAATAATCTGCAGAGCAGCGAACTTAGCGCAGAAGACAAAAAAAAGCTAATCGACGATCTGATCAAATACAAACTTCTAGTCGCAGAGGCCAAAAAATCGGGCGTTGAAAACACCGACGAATATAGGCGCCAGCTAGAGCTAGCTAAAGACGGCATCGCGTTTAATCTTTGGCAGCGCGAAGAGGCCAAGGGCGTAAGCATCAGCGACGAGGAAGCCAAAAAAATTTACGACGAGAATAAACAAAGCTTCATGCAACCGGATTCCGTTACCGCAAGCCACATCCTAGTAGCCGATGAGAAGAGCGCTAAAAACGCCATCGCTAAGCTATCCAAGGTAAAAAAAGAGGATCTTAAAGCGGAATTTAACAAACTAGCTAAAGAGATTTCAACCGATCCTAGCACGAAAGAAAACGGCGGCGATCTGGGCTCTTTCGGCAAAGGCATGATGGTGCCGGAGTTTGAAAAGGCGGCGTTTGCGCTAAAAGACGGCGAGATGAGCAAAACGCCGGTAAAAACGCAGTTTGGATATCACATCATCTATAAAGAGGGCAGCAAAAAGGCCGAAACTATGCCGTTTGATAAGGTAAAAGATCTTATCAAAAACCAGCTATTGCCGGGCAAAGTCAATAAAAAGCTCGACGATAAAGCAAACGAGCTATTTGGCAAGATCAACGTCGAATACGCGAAATAATTTCGCCAAATTTAGGGCGCGAGACTCTTTAAATTTACGTGCAAAACCTAATTTTGGGTGTACGTTAATTTAACTCGCGCCTTTTTCTTTTGCAGGACAGCTCGTTTAAATTGGGCTCGGCGCTGAAATCTTGTCGTAAATTTAAGATCAAAATCGCGGTAAAATTTCAGCTCTAAATTTATCGTAAATTTTAAAAGTAAAATTTTGATTGGGCTTTGAAATCGTCTTTTTGCGCTACGGCGCTTTTGCCCGCGTTAGATAAAAATAAGCGAATCAAGTAAAATTTAGCGTCACGCGGCAGAGCACGCGAATTTTACATACATCAATTAAG
>CALHQN010000131.1 GCA_938036585.1 uncultured Campylobacter sp. | reverse complement strand
TCTTATCTTTACTGCTACACAGCTCGTTTAAAAAGCACTCCTTGCAGTTTGGCTTTATCGCTTTACAGGTGTAGCGGCCAAAAAGCACCATGCCTTGGTGCAGCTTGCCGAGGTCCGTCTTAAAAGCTTCGCTAAGATCGCGCTCCGTAAGCTCAGGCGTCTTTGCACGGCTCAGCCCCAAGCGATGCGCAACGCGAAATACGTACGTATCCACCGCCATCACGTTTGCGCCCGCGCCCTCCAAAAGCACGACGTGAGCGGTCTTTTGACCCACGCCCGCAAGAGATTTGAGCCCCGCTTCATCAAGCGGCACGACGCCCCCGAAGTCGCTAACTACCGCCTGCGCCATTTTGATTAAATTTACCGCTTTGTTGTTGTAGAAATTGCACGAGTTGATTAGCAGTTTAACGCTCGCCAGATTTGCCTTTGCAAGCTCCTTAACGCTAGGAAATTCCGCAAAAAAGCGCGGCGTGATCAAATTTACACGCTTGTCGGTACACTGCGCGCTAAGCATCACGCAGACCAAAAGCTGATAGTTATTTTTAAATTTCAGCTCGCTGCGCTCTTCTGCGAAGTTTTGTAAAATTCTCTTTTTTATCTCTAAAATATCTTTTTTACTTCTCATGGGCGGAATTCTACCGCAATTTTCGTAAAAGCGAATTGAATGTTAACTACTTTGAGTTATAATTTTTGCTAAATTTTTTAAAGGGAAAACAATGAGAAAACTTATATTTTCGACACTTAGTTTGGCTGTGGCTATGAGCCTAAATGCTACCGTTTACGCAACCGCAAACGGCAAAGAGATTACCGAAAAAGAGCTTGCGCCGCTTCTTAGCGGGCTTGGAAACGTAAACATCGACGCTCTTCCACCGACTCAAAAAAAGGAGCTGATCGACAAAGGTATCGAGCTTCAGCTACTAATTGACGAGGCGAAAAAATCTGGCGTAATGGACGACGATATGTATAAAAAGGAGCTTGAGGTCGTAAAGGACAACCTCGCGCTTCGAGTTTGGCAGGCAAAAGAGGCGAGCAATATCAAACTAGACGAGAAAGAGGTTAGCGATTTTTACAATAAAAATAAAGCAAAATTTATGGAGCCTGCAAAGATAAAAATAAGCCAGATCGTGCTTAAAACAGAAGCCGAGGCAAACGCCGTGATCAAGGAGCTAAAAGGCTTAAGCGGCAGCGCGATGAACGTTAAATTTGCCGATCTTGCGAAAGCAAAATCGATCGATCCGCAGGCTAAGCAAAGCGGCGGCGAGTTAGGCTGGATACCGAGCGATCAGGTTAAGCCGGTTGCCGATGCGGTCTCGAAACTGAAAGATGGACAGATCACTCCAAAGCCGATAAGAAGCGGCCTGGGCTATCACGTCATCTTAAAAGAGGGCGCGCAGGCTAAAAAGCAGCTCAGCTTGGATGAGGTCAGAAGCTATATCGAGCGCATTTTAAGACAGCAAAAAGCCGCTAAAATGGTAGATCAAAAGGCTGAAGAGCTTCGCAAGAGCGCTACAATCGAATATAAATAAAATTTAGGAGCGAAAGATGGGCGTTTTAGATATAGTAAAACCGGGCGTTTTAAGCGGCGATGACGTAAGTAAGGTCTATGCGTATGCGAAGCAGCAGGGCTTTGCGATCCCTGCGGTAAACGTAGTGGGGAGCAACTCCATAAACGCCGTCTTGGAAAGCGCTAAAATCGCAAATTCGCCCGTAATAATTCAGTTTAGCAACGGCGGCGCGGCATTTTACGCGGGTGCTGCTTGCCCAAATGCCGCGGTATTGGGCGCTATCGCGGGCGCGCGTCAGGTGCATGCTCTGGCAGCCCATTACGGCGTCGCGGTGATTTTGCATACCGATCATGCCGCAAGGAAGCTACTTCCGTGGATCGACGAGCTCATTAAGGCCAACGCCGCGAATAAAAAAGCTCACGGCGTGCCGCTATTTAGCTCGCACATGCTCGATCTTAGCGAGGATGATTTGGAGTTAAATTTAGCCACCTGCGAGAAGTATTTGGAGATTTTAAGTGATCTTGGAATTTCGCTTGAGATCGAGCTTGGCGTCACGGGCGGCGAAGAGGACGGCGTAGATAATACCGGCGTCGATAACGCGCTTCTTTACACCCAGCCCGCAGACGTCGCGCAGGCCTACGAGCGGCTAAGTAAAATCAGCGATAGATTTAGCATCGCAGCGAGCTTCGGCAACGTCCACGGCGTGTATAAGCCGGGCAACGTCGTGCTGCGACCCGAAATTTTAAAAAATTCGCAAAAATTCGTGCGCGAAAAATTTAATCTACAATCCGAAAAGCCCGTAAATTTCGTCTTTCACGGCGGCAGCGGCAGCGAGATCTCCGACATCAAGGCAGCCGTGAGCTACGGTGTGGTAAAGATGAATATTGACACCGACACGCAGTGGGCGTTTTGGGACGGCGTGCGCGGATACGAGGCCGAAAATAGGGCGTATCTGCAAGGCCAAATCGGAAACCCGCAGGGCGAGGACAAGCCGAATAAGAAATTTTACGATCCGCGCAAATGGCTACGGGCGGGTGAGCAGAGCATGACGCGTCGTTTGCAAGTCGCATTTGAAAATTTAAATTGCTTAAACAGGAACTAAGATGGAGCACTCGAATAACGAAGTATTGGATATCACGCTGCCCGAAGCGAGGGAGCGCTCGCTAGCGGGCGTCTTTTTCAAAATCACAGCGCTTCCGATAGCCGTTTTTGCGGTGTTTTTGCTGGGCTATTTGGGGCTCATCGGACTAAAAGTCGAGATGCACTCGATCTTGATGCTTGCGGTTTTGCTCATTATAGCGCTGGTTTTAGCCCGCCACAATGCCGAATACGGCTGCTCAAATTTTGAAAACAATATCGACGATTTTAAATCCGAGCTTAAAAACTACATCGTCGCCAACCTCCTAAGCATCGGCGGCAAAAAGAAATCGGACGCTAAATTTGATCTTTTCGTCGATGAATACGGCTACTCGCTACGCAACCAAAACTACGCTTCCGTCGCAGCGGTCGTCTTTCCGATGCTTGGAATTTTAGGCACCTTCATCTCGATTGCGATTTCGATGCCGCATTTTTCTTCAAGCAATATCGACGGGCTCGAAACCGAGATCGCGCAGCTTCTAGGCGGCGTGGGAACGGCGTTTTACGTCTCGATCTATGGAATTTTTTTGGCGCTTTGGTGGATATATTTTGAGAAAAAGGGCATCAGCAAATATGAGCGCCTGCTGATCAAATACAAAAATTCCACTAAAAATTTCTTCTGGAACAAAGATGAGATCACGCAGGGCTATCTGAGCGAAATTTTAAACGCAAACGTAGATATTTCGCGCTCGTTCGCGGCTATGGCTTCGACAAGCTTTTCAGACGGGCTAAACCGCTTGATCAATGAAAAAATCGATGTTTTTGAAAACGTGATGGAGGCAGAGAAGCGCAGCTTTGCGCTTACGCAAGAGGGGCTTGAGAAGGCTAACGAGATGATCTTAAGCGCCAACCTCTCTCGCGGCGAGATGGATAAGAGCTTTGCTCAAATTTTATCCGCGCTCAAGTCCGTGTCTGCAAGTCTAGTGGAGATTCAAAACGGAATTTCCGCGCAGTATTTGAAACAATCTGAAATTTTAGAGCAAAACGACGATAAGATCGAGTTCGCGACGAACTCTCTAACCGCGCAGATTAAAAATTTAACCGCCTGCTTGCAGAGCTTTAGCGGCGAGATGTTAAAGCAGCAAAGCGCCTCCATAGCGAGCCTAAATGCTAGCTTTAAAGAATTTAGCGCCGATCTAAAGACGCTGCTCGGAGGTGCAAATTTGGATCAAAGCGGTAACGCCGACATAATCGAAGAGCTTCGCAAAACGCTTGCGAGCATCGATGAAAAAGCACTTTTAGATGAAAACGAATAACGAAGAAAAAGAGACCTTCTGGATCGCGTACGCCGATTTGATGGCGGGACTACTTTTTGTTTTCGTGCTTTTAGTAGGCGGCATCATCGTCAAATACTTCCTCACGCAAAGCAACCTGCAAGAGAAAGAAAGTCAAATTTCAAGCGCGCTAGCAAGCCTGCAAAGCCAGGAGAAAAAAAGCGCCGAGCTTGAAGCGCTGAATAAAATTTTTAGCGACCAGCTCGAGAAGCTAAATATCGAAAACACCGATCTTCGCAAGCAAAATTCCATCTATTTCATACAGATCGAAGATCTGACCGAGATGGCTGAGAAGCTGAAAAAAGAGAATTTAGACATCAACTCACTTCTGCAAAAAGCGCGCGACGACGCCAACGCTACGATCAGCCAAAACGAGCTTAAAATCGCCTTTTTACTCGATCAACTCACGCAAAAGGAGAGCGATTTTAATAAAATTTTACAGGACCTCAACGTCACGAAAAACCGCATCCGCAACCTCACCGGAATGAAGGTCAAGATCATCGCCGATCTGAAGGAGAAGCTGGGCGGCAAGATCCGCATCGACAACGAAAGCGGCGCGATGACGCTAAGCTCGTCAATCCTTTTCGACAAGGGCTCAAGCGAGCTGAAAGAGGGCGCCAAAGAGGCGCTCCGCTCGACGCTACAGAGTTATTTCGCTGCGCTTTTGAATAACGATGAAATTCGCGAAAATTTAGATCAGATCATCATCGAGGGGCACACGGACAGCGACGGTGGATATTTGTACAATCTCGAACTCTCGCAAAATAGGGCGTTTGCGGTGATGGATTTCATCAACTCGTGGAATAAAGATGAGCGGCTGCAAAAATATCTCATCGCCAGCGGTCGCAGTTACACGCAGCCCGTGATGCGCAGAGGCATCGAGGACAAAGACGCCAGCCGCCGTATCGAGATCAAATTTACCCTTTCAAACAAAGAGGCGATGGAGGAGATCAGGAAATTTTTGCAGTTCGATGCGAACGCTACGAATTAGAAGCTCGCTCGAAATTTTAACCTGCAAAAAGAGAGCTTAAAATTTTAAAATTCTTAAAGAATTAACGGCTCATCTGAAATTTCAACGGCGACGGAACGCACCATTTTCTTTTGACATGAATGTCGCGAATTGCGGCGGCTCGCTAAATTTTACGCAGCGTTTACACAGCATCTGCCGCGGCGGAATGGGTTTAAATTTCCGCGCATTTTGTTGCGCTTTTAGTGCTGCCGCGCGGATAATATAGTTTAAATTTAGACCTTTAAATTTAAGCCTTTAAATTTAAATGGGCTTAATGGGCGGCTTAAAATTTATGTAGGTTAAAAGCCTGGCTCGTTTAGTTTTTTATAGTTGTCGCAGCCGACTTGAAGCCCAAAATCGCAAGCTTTGCTGAAGTATTCTTTTGCGGTGCTTGTATCCTGTTTTACGCCTTCACCATAGAAATATGAAATCCCAATATTATAGCAACCGTCGGCAAATTCCAAGCGACAAGCCTTCGAAAATAGCTCGTTTGCTTTTTTATAATCTTGCTTTACGCCTTTTCCAGACCCGTATAAAGCTCCTAGATTATTACATCCTGCGTCATGTTCTAAATTGCAAGCTTTTAAATATAGTTCGTTTGCTTTTTTATAATCTTGCTTTACGCCTTTGCCGTGTTCATATAAAATTCCAAGATTAGTACATCCTATGCCATATCCTAAGTCGCAAGCTTTAGAATATAACTCACTTGCATTTTTATAATCTTGTTTTTCATATAAAGCCCCTAAATCATTACATCCTAACCCATATCCCAGATTACAAGCTTGAAAAAATAAGTTTCTTACTTTTTCGAAGTCCTGTTTTACTCCCTCGCCTAAATAGTATAAGGCTCCAAGATTGTAACATCCTTCTGCAATTTCTAAATCGCAAGCTTTAGAATACAATTCGCCTGCTTTCTTGTAGTTTTGTTTTATGCCTTCGCCCGAGGCGTATAAGAGTCCAAGATTATTACATCCTGTGCCATGCTCCAAATCACAAGCTTTAGAATATAATTCACTAGCTTTTTCGAAGTTTTGTTCTACATCTTTTCTTGAGTTATACCAAAGCCCTAATATATAGCATCCTTCGCTATATTCTAGATTGCAAGCTTTAGAAAGCAATTCATTCGCTTTTTTGTCGTCTTGCTTTATAGACGTACCTAAATAGTATGAAGCTCCAAGATTGTAACATCCTTCGGCAACTTCTAAATCACAAGCTTTAGAATAGAATTGATCCGCTTTTTGGTAGCTTTGTTGCACGCCTTCACCTTTTTCATATAAAATTCCAATATTATGGCAGCTTTTACCATGTTTTAAATCGCAAGCTTTCAAATATAGTTCGCTTGCTTTTTTATAATCCTGTTTTATATTTTCTCCGAAGTAATATGCGCTACCGAGATTTGCACACGCCGGTGCATCGTTATTGTCGCATTTACTTTGCAGTTCGCTTTCATTAAAATCACTCTGTTTTGCCACTACTAAAGCCGCCGTGGCGATCAGCGCCAAAAATATCTTTTTCATACATCGCTCCGTTTAAAATTTCGGCTATTTTATTTCATTTTCGCTTAATCTTTTGAAAATCGGCGAGCTGTAAATTTACATCGCCGCGAGCTTAAAGGCGAAATTTAGCAAAAAGCGTTAAAATTCCAAGCATTACAAGGAGCAAAAATGAAAATTTTAAAAAGCACGAACGCAAATTTCAAAGAGGAGTTTGCAAGGCTGGTGCGCCGCGGCGAGACGGATATGAGATCGGTAATGCCCGTCGTAAGCGGCATCATCGAAGATATCAGAGAGCGCGGCGATGAGGCACTAGCCGAACAGATCGAGAAATTTGACAGATGGCGCGTACAGAGTGATCTGGCTATCACGCAAGAGCAGATGAGCCGTGCCTACGAAGACCTAAGCGCAGAGCTTAAAAACGCGCTACAGATCGCATACGAGCGCATCTACGCCTATCATGAAAAACAGCTTGAGAGAAGCTGGTTTAGCTTCGATCCAAGCGGCGCGATGCTCGGGCAAAAGATCACGCCGGTAGATCGCGCGGGGCTATATATCCCGGGCGGCAAGGCGGCGTATCCGAGCTCGCTTCTGATGAACGCGATCCCCGCAATCGTCGCGGGCGTGGAGGATATCAGCGTCTGCACTCCCGCCGTGGGCGGCGTCGTAAACGAGCTACTGCTTGCGGCGATGCATGTGCTGGGGATCAAAAAGGCCTACAAGGTGGGCGGCGCTAGTGCGATCGCGGCTATGGCATACGGTACGCGCACGATCGGCAAGGTCGACGTCATCACGGGCCCCGGGAATATCTTCGTAGCGACTGCTAAAAAGCTCGTGTTCGGCGATGTGAATATCGATATGATCGCGGGCCCTAGCGAAGTGGGCATCATCGCAAACGCCGCGGCAAATCCGCGCAACATCGCCGTAGATCTACTCAGCCAAGCCGAGCACGACGAGATCGCGAGCAGCTTTTTGATAAGCGACGATGAAAAATTCGCTCTTTGCGTCGCAGAGCATATAGAGCAGCAGCTTCCTACGCTCGTGCGTGAACCGATCGCTCGCGCTAGCATCCAAAACAAGGGCGCGATCATCATCGCGCGCGATATGAATGAGTGCGTCGATCTGATGAACGAGCTTGCGGTCGAGCACCTAGAGATCGCGACCGAGAACGCCTACGAGCTGCTTCCGCGCATACGCCACGCAGGCGCGATATTTTTGGGCCACTACACGCCCGAAGCGATGGGCGATTATCTCGCAGGCCCTAACCATACGCTGCCGACCGGCGGAAGCGCTCGATTTTTCTCGCCTCTGGGGGTTTATAACTTCATCAAACGAAGCTCGATCATAGCGCTAAATAAGCGCGCCATAGATGAGCTAGGAGGCGCGTGCATGGCGCTAGCGGATGCAGAGGGGCTAGGCGCGCACAAAAAATCGGTGCAGATTAGATTTGAGGAGAAGTGATTTTTACGCTGTAGCCCCAAGAGGCGGCGGGGGCGGAATTTTAAAAAACGCCCGCGGCAGTTGCGAAACCGCGAGCTGAAATTTTAAAATTTTAAGTACTTCGATGCGCTAAATTTTAAAAGCATTGACGGTGAGAAGTAAAGCTGTAAAATGATAGGGTCTGAATTTTAAAATTTAAAGACGAGTTAAATTTTAAAAAATGTAAGCGTCGCGGCGAGAGTAAAATTTTAAAATTTCAAGGGCGCTATAAATTTAAAAAAACGGATCCATTTGATTAAAATTTAAGGTAAATTTACTAAGCGAAATGCTATACTTTCGCTGATTTTTTACAAGGAGAGAAAATGAAAAAATCACTTTTAGTTTTGGCAACTTTGGGCTTTGCGCTAAGTCTTAGCGCCGCAGATCTTGCAGATAGCTGCAAAGAGTACTTCGCAGATCTTGACAAGATGGTTGATACCTACAAGCAAGCGGGTCAAGAGCAGCAGGTCAAGATGTATGAGGATCAAAAAAAGCAGTCCATGGATCAGATCAGTGCACTTCCTAAGGAGCAGCAAGAGG
>CALHQN010000130.1 GCA_938036585.1 uncultured Campylobacter sp. | reverse complement strand
TGTCGCAAAATTTTAAAATTTAATCCGCCGCTTTAAATTTAGCCGCTATAAAATTTTAAATTTCGTCCTTGCCGCGCCGCAGTTCGTTTAATGCGGGCAAATCTTTAGCGCCTCTTTCAGCCGCCCTAGCCCGTCTTTTAGCAGCGCCCTAGAGGTCGCGATATTTAGGCGCAAAAATCTCTCGCCGCCCTTGCCGTATTGCGCGCCGCAGGAGAGATACAGCCCCGTTTTTTCGCGGATGAAGCGCGCAAGCTCCGCGCTATCCTGCGTGTAAGCGCCCGCATCAAGCCACATCAGATAGGTCGCGTCTTGCGGCACGACGCGCACCTGCGGAAGCTCGCGCGCGATAAATTCCGCCGCGAATTTACGATTTTCGCTGAGGTATTCGCGCAGCGCGTCCAGCCACGGCGCACCCTTCGTAAATGCGGCGATCGCACCCTGAACTCCGAAAAAATTCGGCTCGGCGATGTCGTCGGAATTTAGCGCCTTTGAAATTTTATGACGCAAGCGCTTATCTGCGGCAAAGACCGCCGCGCTTTGCAGCCCCGCGATATTAAACGCCTTCGTGGGCGCGATTATGCTAGCCGAGATCCTCTCGCAGCTCTTACTTGCCGCGGCAAATGGCACGTAGCGCACGCCGGGCTCGGTCAGATCGCAATGCACCTCGTCGCTAAGCACCGTCACGCCGTGCTTCTCGCACAGCTCGCCGATGCGGGCAAGATCGTCCCTGCTAAAGGTGCGGCCGACCGGATTGTGCGGGTTGCAAAGGATGAAAAGCGTCGTCTGCGGATCGGCAAGCTTAGCCTGTAGATCCTCCCAATCTATGCTATAATCGCCGTTAGCATAGGCAAACTCGTTTTCTATCGGCACGCGGGCGGCGTTTTTGATGCAGTAGTAAAAGCAGTTGTAAACCGGGCTCATCAGCAGCACGTTTTCGGCGGGCGAGGTGAGCTTGCGGATGATCGAATCGATCGCGGGCAGCGTGCCGCTGGCATAGATCAGCCACTCCTTTTGGATTTCATAATCGTGGCGCGCAAGCCACCAGCCTTGATACGCGCTGCGCCACTCATCATCCACAAGCGAATAGCCCAAAACCCGCTCGTTCAGCCGCCTTTGCAGAGCCTCGATGATCTCGGGCGCGACGGCAAAGTCCATATCGGCAACCCACATCGGAAGCTCGTTCTCGCCTACGTCCCATTTAGGCGACTTCGTGCCGCGGCGGTTCGGCAACGTGTCGAAGTCGTATTTCTCTTTACCGAAGGTAAAATCAAAAAGTCCCATCTTACGCCCTTAACTCAGTGATGATCTCTATTTTAGACGCGTCGGTCGAGCCGTCTAGGATCAGCTCGCCGATGCTTTCTGCGCGGATTAGCCCGCTGCTCGGATTTTTGACGCTATCGATTGCGCCTTTTACCTCGGCATGCACGTCGCTGTATTCAAACGCTAGCGTCGTATTTATGAGCTCACAGTCTTGCAAGCGTAAATTTTGCATATAGCAAAAGCCTTGCAGGCTCTCGATCTTGCAGTTTCGTAGCGTCACGTTTTTGGAATTCCATCCAAAGTACTCGCCCGCGATGAAGCAGTCCTCGATGAGGATATTTTCGCAGTTCCAAAACGCGTCCTTGGAGAGGAGCTTGGAGTTTTTAATCGTTACGTTTCTGCAGCCGTCAAAGCAGTAATCCCCGAAGAGCGATAGGTTTTCGATGCTTAAGCCTTCGCAATCAAGCCCGAAATACGCGCCCTTTGTGGTGACATTTTTTAGCGTGATGTCGCTGCAGTGCCACAAGGTCTCCTGCGCGTCGTGGAATTCTACGTTTTGCAGCGCGGCGTCTTTTACGCGGCGAAGCCCTTTAGGCGCGCCGTAGAGGCAGTCTTTTAGCACCACGCCGCGGCTATACCAGATCCCTGCGCGCGCGATCTCGTCAAAGAAGCAGTCCTGCGCGCGGATATTTTCGGCGTACCAAAACGGATATTTCCACTCAAATTTACAGTTTTGCGCGACGATATTTGCGCTGTGTTTTAGCGGCGACTCGCCCTCGCCGAAGACGGAATTTTCGATCCGCAGATCCTTTGCGCCGAACAGCGCGCGCTCACCCCTAAAGTGCTTTTGCCTCAATGTCTGCATGACTTTCCTTAGATTTTAAAATTTGCTTCAGATTATACAAGGAATTTCAAAATTCCGCGTAGCTTAGGCGGGGAAAACGAAGGTAAATTTTAAAATTTTATGGCGCAAAAGCGATGTCCGGGCTAGAGCGGCTCGCAATCCCGCTTATGGCTAAATTTAATGCTCTAAACGCGCGACAAGCCCGTGCTTGCGAGCTATGGCTAAATTTACGCGCCGCGACGCGGGCTAAATTAATACTCATGGCGGTGCAAAATTATATCTTCGCCGCGCTTTCGATCCGTAGCGCGCCTTCGCAGATCAAAATACACGAAAAGCCCGCTAGGCTCGCCGTCCTCGTAAATTTCAAGCTTGTAGCGCATCACGGCGTGCGTGCATACTGCGACGTCAAGCGCGGCCTCATAGCCGTCCGCGCTGCGCTCTAGCGGGAATTCCGCATCTCCCATACTCATACTGACACCCGAAATTTTAACGCTCGGATTTTTCAGTTCGCGCGAAATCCCGCTTATTTTTAGCTCGTTTGCTCCCGCTTCGATCGGGCGGCGCGTCACGCTAAAAACCGCCTTCTGCCCGCCCGCGCTAGTCTCGCAATCCTGAGCGGCTAGGTTGCAACTAAGGCGCGTCCTTATATCCCTAAACAGCGCGTCGCTCTCATCTGCGGCAAAGCCCAAAGTAGCGATAAAAAGCAGGCAAAAAGATAGAAATTTAGCCATAACGATCCTCGTAAATGAAATTTGCGCGCAATTTTAGCGAAAATTCTCGCCCTTTTAAGAATATTGATTAAATTCGGCTAAAATAGCGAATATCTTCTACGAAAGGATGAAAAATGGCTGAGTTTTTAATCAAAGACGCCAAGGACGGCTGCAAATTCGATCTACTTTATGACGGGCACGTACTGTGCACCTCCGAGGTTTACACGAGCAAGGCCGCTTGCAAAAACGGCATCGAGAGCGTCGCAAAAAACGCCGCGCTAAATAAGATCGAGGATCAAATCGCAGGCGGAGAGAAGCTAAACAATCCGAAATTTGAGCTCTACACCGATAAAGCCGGCAAGGTTCGCTTCCGCCTAACGGCTAGTAACGGACAGATCATCGCCGTCAGCAAAGATTTTGAAGCCAAGGCGGACGCCCTAAAAGTAATAGAGCTTATCGTAAAACAGGCTCCGAAAGCCAAGATTAAGGAGGCGTAAATGGACATAAACGGACTTGTAAATATGGTCTCCGCGCTCAAAAGCGACGATAAAAATTTAAGAGAATTTCAAAGCGGGCCGGTCGCTTTTATCGAAAAATTTCTAGGCGTGGACCTGCCCGATGATCAGATAAATGCGATAATTGCGGGCATTAGCTCAAATTTTTTAAGCAAAAACGAAAGCGGTGGATCTAGCTCGCTAGGCTCGATGCTGGGCGGACTTTTGGGCGGCGGCGAGGACGTACAAGCAAACGCCGTCGATAGCAAAGGGGTGGATTTTAGCGCGCTGATCGGCAAAATCGCAAACTCCAAGCTCGATCTAAACGGCGACGGCAAAGTCGATATCAACGACGCAAGCAGCTTTTTGGGCGATCTTTTAGGAGGCGGCGCAAACGGCGAAGGCAAGGGGCTAAATTTAGGCAGCCTGCTAAAAACGTTTAAAATTTAAACGAGCTAAATTTACAAAACCGTTCAAATTTACCGCAGCGCCAAGCGCAAAAACCGCGTCAAACG
>CALHQN010000129.1 GCA_938036585.1 uncultured Campylobacter sp. | reverse complement strand
TTTTAATTTGATATTTGATTTTATATAATTTCGTAAAATTTTGAATTATCATATCTTTTTGATAATACCGCCGCGCGATAACCATCGGTATAATCTCGCGCTGTATAATAGCGGTAAATCCATTTTAAGGAGGATATTATGCGAAATTTCACATTATGTTTGATCGCAGCGATGGCGCTTTGCGGCTGCGCGACTCCACAGGATCGATACGGCGGCGACGTTTATAATGTAGGCGAAACAAACCGAATGAGGCAGAGCGATCAGATTGAGATCATCGACGTCCTACCCGCCAAAATAAACGTAGAGCGCTCCGAGGGCAATACGGGTAAAATTTTAGGCGGCGTCGCAGGCGGCACTACGGGCGCTATCATCGGGCATAAGCTCGGCAAACATAGCAGCAGCAAGCGCTTGGCAGAAACCGTGGGACTCATAGGCGGCGCAGCAGTGGGCGCGGTCGCCGGAGATGCGATCGAAAACTCCCAAAAAACGGTGCAAGGCTCCAACATCATCTATAAATTTAAAGGCAAGGAGTACTCGTCCGTGCAAGCCGATCCGCCGTGCAGATTTAGGCGCGGCAAGGCCAAACTGATCCACATCGGCAACGAAACGCGGGTACAACCGAACTCGGGATGCTAAATTTAAAGCCGCCCAAAGCTTGCGGTGAAATTTTAAAATTTCACCGCGACGTTTAAATTTAAGAGCGATGTTTTAAATTCTAAAGCGACGCGACCTTTGAAAATGGCGCCGCCGAATTTAACGGGCGATCAAAATTTTAACTCTGCGAAATTTTAGGAGCGCGCTAAAATACTTTAATATATATCGCCGCTTAAAAACAGGGGCGGCGATGAAAAAATTCTATCTTAAAATTTCAGCACTTGTGTTTATAATAGCATTTGCAGCGATCCCCGCTGCGGCAAAGGTAAGCGTAGATAATTTAGAGACGCAAGAGGAAAAAGATTTAGCGATTGCTTGCGATAGCGGCGACGGAAAATACAGCGCGTGCACGAAACTCGTCGAAATTTTATCCAAGAAGTGCGACGGCGGAGATTATGAAAGCTGCGGATCGCTCGGCATATCGCTTTTCGACTCCAATAGATATGAAGACTCCGCCTCCGCTTATAAAAAAGCTTGTGAGGCCGGCGTAGTAACTTACTGTTATATGATAAGTGTGACCGAAATGCACTATGGCGGAGATATAAATTCGGTAGTTAAATATCTTGGTAAGACATGTGAAGCAGCAAATAGCCTGTTTAAAAACGAAGCGTGCAAGATAAACGAGGAATTGAAAAAGTGCCTAAATGACAGCGAGTGCAATCCTATAAAAAAAGCAAGAATTTTGTTAAAAAGCGTAAGATGATATTGTTTAAAAAAACCGCTTTATATATCAAAATTTAAATAGGAGAGAAAATGCAGAAAATTAAATTTATAGTTTTAGCTTTAATATTTTCAATATACTCGAGCCCAGCAAGACCCATGGATTCGAGCTTTTTTAAGACATGGGAGGAAAAAGAGCTAAATTTAGAGTGCGATAGCGGTGACGGAAAATACAGCGCATGCACGAAACTGGTCGAAATTTTATCTAAGAAATGCGACGACGGAGATTATGAAAGCTGCGGATCGCTCGGCGCGGTGCTTTTGGTTACAATGGGCAGATATAAAGATTCCGTTTTAGCATTCGAGAGAGCTTGCGAGGCGGACATCATGTATTATTGCTTTTTGCTAGCAGGGAATGAAGTATTTTACGGCGGAAATATATATAGGGCTATCGGATACTTCGACAAGGTTTGCTACGGAAAAGAGAGCGACAAAAAGGATTTTTCTTGCAAGATAAAGGAGCAATTAGAAATTTGCCTAAGCGATAGCGAGTGCAATCCTTTAAAAAAAGCGGTAAGTATACTTGTGCCAGAATAAAAATTTTAACAACGCAATAAAATTTCATCTTATGGCCGATGCACTTCGAAAAAAAGCAAGAATAAAGCCGCTAAGAATATACCGCCCGCTACCGCTTTGCCGCCGCTAAATTTTATTTTCGTACTAGCGATAAATCCCTTAAATAGCCAATTCTTTTTTAGCCAAATTTGATAGCCACGCCGAGCGATTTTTGGTAACGGCGTCTATCGCGATGAGAACTGATTTGGGCATGGTTAAATTTACCCGAACCTTGGCATTTTCATCGATCGGCTCATATATATTTTCACCCTTTTCTAGCGCCCCTTCTACGTAGCACGCAAAAGCTTCTTTTAGATCACTTATCGCCTCCGCCTCGTCCTTTCCCCAGCCCGCCATCAAAGCATTTTTCGTAAGCCCCACATCGGCATATTGCGCGAAATAATCCCCATCATCTAGCCTTTTAACGGTTATCGTATACGGTAAGCCTAGATAGTAATTTAGATCTTTTTTCATTTTCACCCCCTTATTTTTACCGTAATTTACAGCGTGCGTCCTTATCTTATTGCTCATCTGTTTGTCCTCTGCGCAAAATTTTCTCTAGCGTATTTTTTTACTTCCAAATCATAAGCCATTTTGTTTAGAGCGCGGGTTCTTTTGGGCGCAGAGCAATGCATCTGCTCTTTTACAAGCCTCTCGTCTATACAGCAACTAAAGAAGGATGCGATCGTCGGAGTCACGTACTTTGAGCGATGACGCTTCCCGCTTCGTATTTGGCGATGCCGATGATAAAAATTTCGTAAATTTTAAAATTCGCATCAAACGGAATTCTGCTAGTTTAAATTTATCGCCGAAGTAAAATTTCGCGCCTTAAAATTCTAATCTACCGAAAAAATTTTGCAGCCTAAAGCTTAGCTCTGGAATTCTGTTCAGCGCACGCTAAAACTTTAGTCCCGCTACGCTTGCTCGCATCCGTTCGAGCTGCGCGTAGAAATCACCCGAGTAGGCGAAATTTCTCTCTATCGCGCCCATTTTGCCGACGCTTACGAAGCGCCCTAAAGGCACTCCCGATCTATCCGCGACGCAGCAGGCGAGCGTGCCGCAGGTATCAAAAAGGATGTATTTTATGATCTTTACGATCCCCGCAGCAGGCGCTAAATACGCCGACGTACCCAGCAGCTCGCCGATCTGCGCGCCGGCGTGTTTGGTGTTTTGCACCGCGCCATCAAAAATTTCATCCGAAATTTCAAATCCCAGCTCGTTTTTAAGCGCGATCATCTCTTCGCTATGCGGGCCCACGATGGCGCTTCTCATCGATGAAATCTCCTTGCCGCTCGCTCGCGCGAGTTCAAATTTAAGCCGCGCGCCGTCTAGCTCGCCCGCCATGCCGATGACTCGCTCCTTTGCAAACCCGCTGGCCTGCAGCGCCGCATAAACCATCATATCAAGCGGATTGGTAACAACGACGATAATGGAGCCAGGCGCGTATTTTGCGGTATCTCGCGCGCATTGCGCGACTATGGCGGCGTTGCTGCCAAACAGCTCCTCCCTGCTCTGCCCCGCCTTTCTTGCATGCCCCGCCGTGATCACGACGATGCCTGCATCCGCTATGTCGCTAGGCTCCGTACTGCCGCTTATGCGCAGGTCGCGCTCATAAACCGCCGCCGTATGGGCTAGATCGAGTGCCTTACCGCGCGCGATCCGCTCTACAGCATCCACAAGCGCAATGCTATCTATCTTTTGGCTCAAAGAATCACTTACGATAAGATCGTTCGCTACCGCTGCGCCGATGTTTCCGGCGCCGAATATCGCTATTTTCATTGTTATCTCCCAAATATCG
>CALHQN010000128.1 GCA_938036585.1 uncultured Campylobacter sp. | reverse complement strand
AGCGAGTATTTGACAAGCACCCGGAATTTGCCGTGTTTCGCCACGCGAAAAATCAAAAATGGTTCGCCGTTTTTATGCGCGTGGACGGCAGCAAACTGGGGCTTAAAAGCGCAGAGGAGCTAGAAATACTAAATCTAAAATGCAAGCCTGATCTCGCGGCGATTTTGCGCGACGGAGATCAAATTTTGCCCGCCTATCATATGAATAAAAAGCACTGGATCAGCGTAAATTTAAGCTCTAAAATCGCGCCTGAGCAGGTCTTTGACCTCATTGGTCTCAGCTTTGAGCTGACTTTATAGAAGCTGCGCAGCTTCGCTCACGTGATTACTCTTGGAAATAAAGCGCCGCTAAATGGCTAAATTTAAAGCTCTCGGCGCACAAGACCAAATTTCACCGCATTGGGTTTTGCAAAGCACGACCTACGTAAATTTTAAAATCCGATAGACGCTCAAAAACAATAAAAGCCGCAAGGGCGGATAGAATTTTTCGGCTCATAAGATCACTGCATCCGGCAAATTTTAACGAGCAAATCGACAATAAACAAATTGATAAACGTGATAAATTTTTAAAATTTTGGATATACTACCGATTTTTAAGGAGAAAAGATGAAAATAGATACCCTAATCGTAAAGGGCATAGAGGCCAAGTCCAACCCCCACAACGCGGTGATTCCACCGATATATCTAGCCAGCACCTTCGTGCAAGAAAGCCTGGATGATTTCGGCAAATACGCCTATTCGCGCGGCGCAAATCCTACGCGCAACGCCTTCGAGGAACTTTTTGCAAAATTTGAAGGCAGCAAATACGCCTTCGCGCTAACCTCGGGTATGGCGGCTACGAGCGCTGCATTCGCGCTGCTTAAAAGCGGCGATCGCGTGCTGCTAAATAACAACGTTTACGGCGGCACCTATCGCTACGTAAGCGGGATTTTTAAAAATCAAGGGGTCAATTACGACTTGGTGGACGATCTGAATTCGATCACCGAAATTCCGAGCGACGTCAAAATGGTCTTCATCGAAACGCCATCAAATCCGCTTTTGCGAGTAACCGATATTGAGCGTATCAGCGAGCTCGCGCACAAAAACGGCGCGCTCGTGGTTATGGATAATACCTTTTTGACCCCATATTATCAGCGCCCGCTAGAGCACGGCGCAGACGTCGTGGTTTATAGCGCGACCAAATACATAGGCGGGCATGCCGATCTGATCGCCGGCATCGTTACGACGAATGACGATGAGCTTGCCGCAAGAATTCAGTTTATGAAAAACACTCTGGGCGCGACGCTATCGCCTACCGACGCGTATTCGCTCATACGCGGGCTTAAAACGCTAAGCGTGCGCTTCGACCGCCAGAGCGAAAATACGCTAAAGATAATAGAATTTTTACGCGGCAATCCTGCGGTAGAGGCGGTAAATTTTGCAGGTTCGTATTCGGCTAACGAAAAAGAGATACAAGATCGCCAAGCTAGCGGTATTGGAGCGGTCATCTCGCTGGTGCTTAAGCCGCAATACGACTATAAAACCTTTGCACGCAGCCTTGAGCTATTTGATCTAGCCGTGAGCCTGGGCGGCGTAGAGAGCCTGATCTGCCACCCCGCGTCGATGACGCACGAGAGCTATCCGCGCGAGCTGCAAGAGCGCATCGGCATCAGTCAAAATTTGCTGCGCCTAGCCATAGGCATCGAAAACGCGGACGATCTCATAGCGGATCTTGCCGCCGCACTAGAAAAATCTAAAAAATAGGCGGCGCGGAATTTGCGCAAGCTCGCGGAATTTCTACGCAGGCTTGTAAAAATTTACGCGGGCGCGCATAATTCATGCCAAAATTTAGTCCGAAATCCTTATAGCTTCGCTCGTGAGGCTATAAGGGCGCCGGTTTTTACGGATCGGCGCGCAGGGCGGTTTAAAAAGACCTCTTACAGATCATTTCATTTTCTAAAAATTCCTTTTCGCAAAACCTATGTCTATTTTCTCGTGGGCTAAATTTTGTATGAATTTTTACTCGTTAAATTTCACACGGCGCGCGTATAATCCGCTAGCCGCTCGCAGTCGCTCGGTTTAAATTTAGAGCGATTAATTTATCAAACGGGCAAATTTAGGTTCCGTCCTGCTCAAAATTTAAAATTCTACGCGCCATTTAAAATTTTAGTCGCGTTTTAAATTTAGCGGAATTACTTCAGCTCGCCCCAGCGCTTGGCGATGTTTAGGCTCGTCTTTAAAGGCACGTTTAGGCTCGCCGCACTTTGCATTATCTCCTGCGCGCGCTCGCCGAAGCTCTGCGCTAAATCGTCCCGCACCTCAAAAATCAGCTCATCGTGGATCTGCAAAATCAGCCGCGCCTCGCCATTTAGCAGCGGCGAAATCTCAACCATCGCCTTTTTGATGATGTCGGCGGCGGAGCCTTGAAATTTCGTATTCACCGCCTCGCGCTCGTAGCTTGCGTAGACCATATTGTTGCGCGCATTTGCGAAGTCGAAGTAGCGCCTGCGCCCAAAAAGCGTGCTTATGTAGCCGTCTGCTTTCGCGTCCGATTTTATGCTTTGCAAAAACTCCTTGATCGTAGAAAACGCCGCGAAATAGCGCTCGATATAGCTCTTCGCCTCGGCGCGCGCGATGCCTAGGCTGTCGCTTAGCTTGCCCGCGCCCATGCCGTAGATGAGGCCGAAATTTATACTCTTTGCGATCGTGCGGTGCGCGGGCTGCGCATCGCCGAAGATGCTGATCGCCGTGCGCGCATGAATGTCCTCATCCGCCCTAAACGCCGCCAAAAGCGCAGGATCGCGCGAAAAGTGCGCGAGCAGGCGCAGCTCGATCTGCGAGTAATCAAGCGAGATCAGCGAGTAGCCCCCCTCTGCTAGAAAGCAGTCCCGCACATCCTTCGCAAAGGTGCCGCGCGCAGGGATATTTTGCAGGTTCGGATTTTTGCTCGCTAGCCGCCCGGTAGCCGTGCCTGTCTGCAAGAAATTCGATCTGACGCGGTTTTGCGGATCGGCAAGGGCAAGCTGTAGCAGCGGCTCGCAATAGGTGCTTTGCAGCTTAAACAGCTCGCGGTAGTCTAAAATTTTACCCACCGCGGGATGCAGCGCCGTAAGATCCTTCAGCACGCTTTCATCGGTGCTGTAACCCGTCTTCGTGCGCTTCGCCGCAGGTAGCCCTAGCCGCTCGAAAAGCACGGCGCCGAGCTGAGCGGGAGAGTTTATATTAAACTGCTCGCCGCAAAGCTCATAAATTTCATCCGTGAGCGCTCGCAGGGACTTTTCGTTGCGCGCGATTAGACCCTTTATCATCTCCGCGTCGATCTTGATGCCGCATCTTTGCATCTGCCAAAGCACCCGCACGAATGGAAACTCAAGCTCCTGCGCGAGCTTAAAAAGCGCGGGTTCGAGCAGCTGTTTGAGCTTAAAATACAGCCTCAGCGTCACCCACGCATCCTCGCTCGCATAGATCGTAGCGGCGTCCAGCTCCACGGAGGCGAAGGTCTCGCCCTTTTTGACGACGTCGCCGAAATGCACAGTCTCATACCCCAGATATCGCGGCGAGATAGAGTCCATCCCCACGGCGTTTGCGGGATCGAGCAGCCACGCTAGCACCATCGTATCGGCAAAGCGCGCAGGCGGCTCGATATTAAAATTATTTTTCACGATCTCAAAATCGTATTTTAAATTTTGCCCCACGACATAGCCGCGAAACAGCGAGCCGATCGCGGCCTTTGCGGCGTCCGAAGAAATTTGAGCAGGAGCGCCCAAATAGCTATGCGCTAGCGGGACGTAGTAGGCGCGCTCCTCGTTAAACGCAAACGAAAAGCCCACGATCTTGGCGCTTTTGCTATCGACGCTAGTGGTTTCCGTATCGAAGCTCACTAGGGTCTCGGCGCCGATGCCCTCGCACAGCCTCGCAAGCTCCGCGGCATCAGTGATACAAACGGGCTCAAAGGGCGTTTTAAAAGCGCGCTCGGAATTTTGTCCGCCGCAAGCGGAGCCGCTAGGGATAGAATTTTGCCCGTCTAGCCCCCCTACGGCAGCGTCCAAGATAGAGCCGCCGCAAGACGCCTCTACGCAGGAGTCCTTCCCGCCCGCGCCCAAAACGGAGCTTTTTGTGCTTACGCCTTTACCCTCGCTCCAAAGATCAAGTCCGTTCTGCTCTTGCAGGTTTAACGCCGAAAGAAGCCTATTTAGCGCGTAATCTTTTAAAATTTCGCGGATTTTAAAAAGCGGATTTTGCTGCGGAAATTTCGCATCCTCTAAAGGCGGGATTTCCAGCTCGTCGTAAAGCGTGGCCAGGCGCTTGCTTATGTAGGCGCTCTGCCTACCTTCTATCAGATACTCGCGCTGTTTGTTTTGCGGCAGGCGGTCTAAATTTGAATAGATCCCATCGAGCGAGCCCCATTCGTCTAAAAGCTTCTTCGCCCCCTTGTCGCCGATGCCCCGCACGCCCGGGATATTATCGGCGCTGTCGCCGCAGATCGCCAAAAAATCCACGATCTGCTCGGGATAGACGCCGTAGCGCTGCAAGCACTCCTCTCTGCCGTAAAGCATCTTTTTGCCGTGGCTGTAAATTTTAACGTTTTCGCCGATGAGCTGATACAGGTCCTTGTCGGATGTAACGATGTTGATTTTATGCGTGGCGCCGTACTTTTTAACGACGCTTGCGATGAGATCGTCCGCTTCATAGCCCTCGCGTCCGAGCGAGTAAAGCCCCATCTTTTCGATCATCTCGATGCAGACGGGTAGCTGCTGCAAAAGCGCGGGCGGCGGGGCTTGGCGGTTGGTTTTGTAATTCGGATCGATATCTGAGCGAAAGGTCTTACCCTTGCTATCCAGAGCGAAAATTATATAATCGCTCTTAAATTCCTTCGAAAGATTTGCGATGAAGCTCGCAAATCCGCTCACCATGCCGCTAGGTTTGCCGTCTTTGGTCTTAAGCCCGCTCATAGCGTAGTAGAGCCTGAAAAAAAAGCCGAACGTATCGATGATCGTGATGGTCTGCATAATGGTCCTCGGATTTAGAATTTTAACGCGTAGTGTATTAAAATTCGGCTAAATTTACAAATTCCGAATAGGACTTGACCTGCCTCATTTCAAAATTTTAAAATTTGCTATATAATCGCGCGAAATTTTAAAAAAGGATCAAGTATGGATTTTTTCACAGACTGGCAGGAGTTCGACGCGGCGGGCGCTACGTTGAAATTTTACAAAAAATCGCAGGGCGGCGTAGAGTACATCGGCTTTGATTCGCGCAAATGCGTCCCGCCCGAGCCGATGGTAAATGCGCTGGTGGCGTTAAATTTCGTAAAAGACGAAACCAAAAAGGTCGTCATGGTCAATCATAAATTTCCGATGGGGCTGATTCCGAAGATCGAGTCTAAATTTGACATTGCCCGCGAGGATCTGGACGGCGACGCGGTCAAGCTCACCATCAGTCTAAAGCCCGGCGCGGTCAATGAGGGCTTTGATACCGACGCGAAGTGCCACGGCTAAAGGGCTTTAAAATTTAGATGAATATCACGACCTTTTCGCCGCCGTTTCGCATCGTAGGCGGCTATTTCATCTGCGGCTTTATCTTTTTGCTGCTAAGCGCAGCGAGCTTTTTAAAGGCCGATTTCGGCGCGATCCAAGCGCCGCAGACGGCGAGCTTTTTTCACGTATTTTTGCTGGGATTTGTAATCAGTATAATCATCGGAGCGCTCTATCAGCTCACCTCCGTCATCATCCAAAAGGAATTTTTCACCGTCAAATTTGCGTTTTTAAATCTCTTTGCTTACGCTGCGGGCGTGGCTCTGCTAAGCGCGGGATTGCTGCTTTCAAGCATCCCTTTGATGCACGCAGGCGGCGGCGTTTTGCTGCTTAGTCTATTTTATTTTACGATCTGCTACGCGCTAAGCTTCATCGGCACGCCCAAATGGAGCTTCCCCGCCGTAGCGCTTGCGATCTCGGCTGCGTTTTTAGCCGTAGGGATCAGCCTTGGCTTTGCCCTCGTGCTAGCGCTTAGCGGCGTGGAGATTTTCGGAGTATATTTTTCAGAAATTTTATCTTATCACATATACTTCGTGCTAGGTTTTGTATTTTTCGTTATCGTAGGCGCTGCGTGCGTGCTGCTGCCGATGTTTAGCCTGGCACACGATCTAAGCTTCGCGCTAGCAAAAGCTTCGCTGGCGCTGTATCTGCTCGCGGGGCTGTTTTTACTAAAAGACTTTGGAATTTTCATCGCATTTGCTGCGCTTGCGAGCTTTGCGGCTCAGGCGATCTACATCCTAGCCAGGCGCGTGCGAAAAGCGATCGATTATTGGAATTTAAACGTCTATATCTCGCTGGCGGCTTTGGGATTTAGCGCGGCATTTTGGCTCGCGGATCGCGCGGATGCGGCGGCGTTTTGGCTGCTATACGGCTTTTTGTTCGCCTTCATCGTCGCGCACCTTTATAAAATCGCGCCCTTTCTCATCTGGTACCACTACGTCTCGCCCTTCGTCGGCAAGCGCAAAATCCCTATGCTAGATGATATGATAATCAAAAAGATCGCCTACGCAGCCTGCGTGCCGAACGTCTTAGCGCTTGCGTGCGCGAGCTTCGGAGCGCTAACGCCCGCGGTTATCTTGCAAGCGGCAAGCATAATTTTGGTGCTAATCAACACCGTAAATATCTTTAACTACATAAAATTTGGAGAGGAAAAATGAAAGTAACGAAAGAACAAATTTACGACGCACTTCGCGCCGTGGTGGACCCTGAGGTGGGCTTTGACGTCGTGTCGCTAGGGCTCATCTACGACGTAACGGTAGATGAGGCAAACAACGCCAAAGTCACGATGACGCTATCGACTCAGTCGTGCCCGCTGCATGAGATGATGGTGGAATGGGTACGCGCGGGTGCCGAGAGCGTGGATGGTATCGGCGAGGTGGAGATTGATCTCGTCTTTGAGCCGATGTGGAATATCGACATGGCGGAGGATCACGTCAAAGAGGCTCTGGGGCGATTTTAGGGCTCGCGCGAAGGATATTTGCGGATTGCTCAGGACGCTGCACTCGTCGTCGGACGCTTCTACATATCGCCTCGGTCGTTGCACGGATTGTCGGGGCGCTTTTCTGCGAATCACCCGAAGTGCTGCGTGAAATGTCTTGGTACTGCACTAAATTCTGAAGCGATGCGTGGATCACTGGAATATTGCACGAAATTTCGGAGCGCTGCGCAGATAGCTGGGCATTCTTGCTGCGGCGCGATTCTTGCTGCCGTTTTAAATTTAAGCGATTTAAAATTTAACTCAATTAAATTTTGCACCCGTTTGATTATCGCTTAGTTATAAATTTGCACGATCTAAAATTTGACCGCATAACCGCGATTTGGCGAGCGCCATCAAACGATTTGTGTTTGCAAAATACCGCGCGCGGCGCAATATTTAAATTTAATCGCGGCGCCTGTATGTCTGTCTACTCGCCTCCCGTCTGTGCGCTTGCTCGCCGACCCGCTCGCCCCATCTGCTTTCCTTTTTCCCAAACCGCAAAACACCGCCGCGTAAGGCGCGAATCGCAGTTTAAATTTAGCCGCAAAAGCCGCAAATAGCGCCGCGAAATCTTACAAACCGCGCAATAAATTTTAAAAAAGCATGGAATTTAAATCACTTTGTATATAAGCCCATAGCCAGAAAATCTCGCTGCAAGCGGTTAAATTTAAAGCTAAATTTAGACGAAATTTACGGCGAAAATTGCGGGTTTCGCGAGTTTTTTAAGGCTTCCTTTAAGCATTATCAAATTATCGGCGCCAGAGATTTTAAGAGTGGAATTTTCAAAGCTAAATTCTAAATTTTTTAGCGCGTTTTCGCTTAGGAGGCGTGCAAGCTCCAAAATATAGCTGAGCCACGCAAGCTTGGCGGCATCGGGCAAAATCGCGCTCAAAGGCGCGAACGTAGCTCCCAGCTCGCGCTTTCCGTGCATCGAGATGATCGCGGCTATGAGTGCCTTTTCTTTGTGCGTCGTGCGATAGTTCAGCCCGCCGAGCACCATATCTGCGCTGGTTTCGTGCTTGGCGTAAAAGCCGATCGCCCGCCCGATCTCGCAAAGCGATGCCGCGGTCTGTAGAATTTTAATATATTTTTCGCCCAAGCCGTGTAGAGGCGATAGCGCGCAAAACAGCGCCTTTGCAAACTTCGGAGCCTCGCTGGGCTCGGAAGCGAAGCGATCTTTAAGGCTTCTTAGGCTCGGATTAAAGCCTCTAGGCAGGTTTGCGCCGCGCAGAATCGAGCTTAAAAACGCCCCCTCACGCACTCCCACGCCGCTGGTGATGATCTTTTTCGCCCCTAGGCGCCTTACGATCTTATCAAAGATGATGGCGCCCTCTCTTATCGTGTCGTAGCGGTCTTTTTTGATCGGGAATTTCGCCAAATCAAGCGTCTTTGCACTCATCAGCTTGGTAAAAAACGGCGCGTATTTTTCGTAATCGTAGCTGAAATTATGCACTATCTTTAGCGGATGGTTTTGCAGGCTCATCACGGCGCCCGATAGCGCTCGCGCGGAGCCGCCCATTACGATTAAATTTTGCGTGCGAAACTCGGCGCCGAGCTGCGAGATCGCGCTGTTTATGTATTTCTCCAACCCCTTCGTGTCGCCGCGGTCGAAAAACAGCTCCTTTAGCCGCACCGTGCCTAAATTTAGAGAAATTTTATTTTCTATCTTGCCGTTTTTTATGTAAGCAAGCTCGGTCGAGCCGCCGCCGATGTCCAACGTAACGCCCTCGGAAAAGTCGCTAAGCAAATTCTGCGCCGCATAAGCACCCAGATACGCCTCCGTCTGTCCGTCTATCTTGCGGATCGTGATGCCCGTTTGCTTGCGGACGAGATTTATAAACTCGGCTCCGTTCGGCGCATCGCGAAGCGCGGATGTACCAATGCAAAGCATGCGCTTGGCCTTGTAATTGCATACGAGGGTTTTAAACTTTTTAAACGCCAACAGACATTTTTGCATCGCTTCGGAAGTTAAAATTCCGCCGTTTTCGTAAGCGCCCTCGCCTAGGCGGATCTTGATCTTGTGCTCGGCCAAAATGAAAAATCCAAGCCTGCTCGTGCGCTCGAAAATCACGGCTCTGGCGGAATTTGAGCCCAGATCTATGACGGCGACGCGCTTGGGCATTTAAATTTCCATATGGACATGTTTGTATTTCAGCTCGTCTGCCGTCTCGATATTATCGGGGTCGGTGATGATACACTCGACGGGACAAACCACGATGCATGCGGGCTCGGAGTAATCCTCGACGCATTCGCAGCATCGATCGGCATCTATGATGTAAACCGGCTCATCCTCAAAAATAGCTTCATTAGGGCACTCCTCGCGACACGCGTCGCAGCAGATGCATTCTTTCGTGATCAATAATGACATATAAGCATAACCTTTGAAAAAAATTATGGCGTTTTTATACCATAAAAAGCTTCATTTTGTTTTAAAATATCGAAATTTCGGATTGTTTTTTAAATTTTTCAGCGGAAGCTTAAAGCTCGCTACGATTAGATGGCGGGATTGGTCGTTTTTAAGATCCACTTGCGCGCCCATCGCTTGTGCTGCGTTTTTGGCTAAAAATAGCCCGAGCCCCGCTCCGGGCTTGCCGCCGTAGCGCTTAAAAGGGGCGAAATAATCGATCTCTTCGTTAAGTGGCTCGCCCTTATTTGCGACCCGCACGATGAAATTTCCGTCTGAAATTTCGCTCTCGATCAGTACCTTTTCGCCATCCGGAGAAAATTTTATGGCGTTTTGGACGAAATTTTGAATCACGTGCATAAAAAGGCTTTTTTGCACCGAAATATCAAGCTTCTCGGGGCTTAAGTTTAGCTCGACGTCCTTTGAAACGGTGCGCGCTAAGATCGTGAAATTTACGCATAGCTCCTTAAGATAAGCGATCATATCGGTCTGCTCGGGCGCCTCGAACTGCGCCCCCTCCTGCCGCCCGATCTCCAAGATCGAGCTGATCATCTTATTCATATTGTCGATCGAGTCGTTATTATTTTTAAGCGCCTCGATATATTTCTCTCTCTCGCGCGGCTTAATTAGCGTGACTTCGTTTTTGGTTTTCATCACCGCCAGCGGAGTCTTAAGCTCGTGCGCGATGCCGATAAAAAGCTCTTTTTGATATAAAATAAAGGTCTCGATGCGCTCAAGAAGGCGGTTTATGCTGTTTGAAAGCGGGCTAAATTCGCTTGGAATTTCGGCTCCGTCGATAGGTTTTAAAAATTTTTCATCCACCGAAGCGAGCCTCTGACTAATCGTTTTAATCGGCATTAGCAGCGTGCGAGAAAGAAGCATCGCGTAAAACACCACCAAAAATATCATCACTAAATTTACCAAAATAATATCTGCGAGTATCTGATTTACGATATCGGTGTAGAGGCTTACATCGGTCTTTATGCTTAAAATTTTATCCTTGCCGTAGGGGTAGTGCAGCTGCAAATAGCTCCTGCCGCCCTCGGAGCTTTCGATAAATTTAGGCTTATTCAGCCCTCCGTTTTCGATGATTTTACTCTCGTATTCGCCCGCGGTATCTTGCAGAAAAGATGAAATTTTATCTATCGGCACGGAGGCTTCCGAAATTTTTTGAGCTCTTACGAGAAGGTTTTGTACGGGGGTTTCGAAGATGGTAATTCTCATATAATTATAGAGCATTACCGAAAAAACGACAATTAGCATCAATGAAGCGGATGCTAATTGTATTACAAAGCGGACTCTTAGGCTTTTTGTGGAAAGCAAAATCTATATCCGCGTCTGCGAACGGTCTCGATCGTAGAGATATTTAGAGGCTTATCCATTTTCTGGCGAATTTGATTGATAGCGACTTCGATCACGTTTGGCGTAACGAGCTCAGGCTCCTCCCAGATAGCGTCTAATAGCTGCTCTTTGCTTACGATCTGATCGCTGTGGCGCGCCAGGTGAGTTAGCACCTCAAACGGCTTGCCCTTAAGCTCGATCTCTTGACCTAGATATGTGATCTTTTCCTCGTCCGGATCGATGATAAGATCGTCGATTTTGATGATATTTGAGCCGCCGAAGCGAAGTCTAGCCTCAAGGCGCGCTACCAAAATATCAAAATCGAAAGGCTTTTTGATAAAATCATCCGCGCCCGCGCGAAGTGCCTTTATTTCGCTTTCTTTATCGTCTTTTGCAGATAGCACGACGACCGAGGTTCGCGCAGATTTTTGCTTAACAAGAGCGATGAGATCGATACCATTGCCGTCAGGAAGCATCCAATCGGTCAGCACTAAATCGTAATTTCGAATACCCACGTAATACTCGGCATCTTTGAAACTTTCCGAGCTGTCCGTCTGATACCCAAACTCCGCTAGCCCCTCCGCTATCGTCTTGTTTAAAGTTACCTCGTCCTCGACTATTAAAATTCTCATTTAATTTCCTTACCTTAAAATTTTGCGGCGATTCTAACATATTTTAAGCAAAATTTCAAGTTTTTTTAAAGAAATTTTAAAATTTTATCTCGATTTCTGCGCCGACGTTTGCGTCTTGTAAAATTTCGGGTTTTAAAATTTTCATATAAAAATAATCCATCGAGCGAAATTTTGAGTGGAACTCCTGCGCGAAGTATTTTAGCGCGTCCTCTACGAGGCGAAATTTTTTCTCGCGAAACTCCGCTTTGATATATTCGCAAACCCGCGCATAGTCGATAAACTCCTCCGCTCCGAACTTCGCCCACACCCACACGCGCTGCTCGCGCTTGCGCTCAAAATCCAGCGTCCCGATTATCGCACCGAATTCCAGCTTTTCGATTAAAATTTTAATCATACTACGCGCTTTTCCTCGCCCTTAAGCAGCCTGGCGATATTCGGCGCGTGTTTGTAAAATACGATGAAAACTATCAGAAAGATCGGTGCATGGGTATTGATGCCTGGCATCTGCGGATGGATCACGTAGCTTGCGATAACTAGAGCGAGCGCCGCTGCAAGCGATGCTACGGATGAAATTTTAACCGTCTTGCCGACTACAAACCAAACGGCAAGCGCGATGATAAGCTCGATAGGAATAAAGCAAGCAAGCACGCCGGCTCCCGTCGCAATGCCCTTGCCGCCGTTAAATTTTAGATACGGACTGAAGCAGTGCCCAAGAACTGCAAAGACCGCCATACCCCACAGCACGTTTTGATCAAAGCCCAAGGCCCGCGCGATCAGTATCGGCAGGACGCCCTTTAGCGCGTCGCAAGCGACAGTGAGGATCGCGAGCTTTTTTGCTTTTTTCGGATCGCGAGTTTTTAAGACGCGAAGGACGTTGGTGGCGCCTATGGAGCCGCTGCCCTCGCTTTTGATATCCACGCCGCCGAGGTATTTGCCGATCAGCAGCCCAAAAGGGATCGCAGCGATCAGATACGCCGCGACGTAGCACCAAAAATTTGGCGCCATAACGATGCTAAGTATAAAGTCTAAAATTCCGTTCTCTTTCATAAAATCCCTTTAACTCTTCCAAAGCAGTGAAATTTTCTCGTCGTAAATGTCCGTTTTCTTCGGCGCGATTTCCTTTGTTTCAAGCTTGATATTTTTTAGATCCAGGCTCTGTTTTAGCGCGTCCACTTCGCTTTCAAATTTCTGTGTAAGCACTTCCAGCTCCTCTTGCAGCGCGCTTAGGCTGTTTTGTGCATTTTTGGCTTCGCTTCGTTCGTTTAAAATTTTATGCGCGCTCTTGGCGCCGCTGATCGCTTTGGAGATGTTACCGGCGCTGCGCGAGCGGCCTAAAAACGCGCCCAAGATCGCTCCGCCTATGCTTAGTGCGGTATCTACGCCGCGGCTTAGCACGTCGCTCTTTTCCTTCTCGTATTTTTCGCTAGCGCGCGAAATTTTATCCTCAAGGCGCGCCTTTTCCTTTTCAAATTTAGCCGCGATCTCGTCGGTTTTCGCTTCTAAAATTTCATTCGCCTTATCACTTAGGCGCACAAAAAATTCCTCCCTGCTCTCGCCCGGTTTTGAGAGCAGATCAAGCGCGCTAAAAAGTTCTAACTTTTCGTTGCGGTAGATCCACTCCTTAAAACTTTTAAGCTGAGAGTTTAAATTTTTTGCGCCCGCGATGAAGCTAGGAAGCGCGCCGTAGAGCGAGCCCGCTTGCTCCTGTCCGCTTAAATTTGCAACTTCTCGCGTACTAGCTTCATTCCAATCGATTTCATCCCCGTCCGAAAGCGATAGTAAAAAGGAGCGCTGCTGCGTAAAATCAACCCCCTTGTCACAAAATCGCATCTTTGCGCTTGCATATAGATACGGGCTTAGCTCAAGGCTCGCGCCGTAGCTGTAAAGCTGCGAAATTTCAGCAGAAACTACGGGCTTGGCGGCTCCGGCGGATTTGACGCCTTGCGCGGCGCCCGGCACGGATGAAATTTCAGCCTTTTTATCCTTCGTTAAATTTGAAATTTGCTCGTTGCTTAAAGGGCCCTTTAAATAGCTTAGCGCAAAGCGCGTCTCGATCACTCGCAGCACGTCCTCGTTGATGTTTTTTACCAAAAAATTTCGCTTTTTAAGGTTTGAAATTTTCTCCATCAGTACGCTTTTATCGATCGGATTTGAGCCGATGCCGCTTAGACCGCTGATGACGCGCTCCTTATCCTGTGCAGTCTGCAAGCGCCCGATAAACCACGTACCGATATTGCTAAGCCCCTTATAATCGAGATCGACCGGGTTTTGCGTCGATAGTACGCAGCCAAGACCGAATGCGCGAGCCTGTTTTAACAGCGTAAGCATCGGAGTTTTGCTCGGCGGATTGCCGTTTGGCGGGAAGAAGCCGTAAATTTCATCCATATAAAGCACGGCACGCAACGAACTCGTACCGCTGGTGGTGCGCATCCATTTGATCATCTCGCCCAAAAGCAGCGTGACGAAAAACATCCTCTCATCGTCGTTTAGATGCGCGATGGAAAATATATTCGCCCTCGCCCTGCCGTTTTCATCAAAGAGCATCTTGGCGATATTTAGCCGCTCGCCCTCGCACCAAAGCTTAAAGCTCGGACTTGCGATGAGCGCGTTGATCTTCATCGCAAGTGCCATTCGCTTATCGCTCGGAAAAAAGGTATTAACGTCGAAAACGCCGATTTTATCGAATGGCGGGTTGCCGATCTGCGCGATGAGATCCACCACGCTCACCCCCTCGCCTTTGTTAAAATGGTAGGACAGAATTTGGCTGATCAGTAAAAATTCCGGCGAGCTGAGATTATCGCTGCTAATCCCTGCGAGGCTTAGCACGCTAGTGGCGATACCGCCGACGTAGTTATTCAAATCCTCTTCGTTTAAGCCCTTCGGCGCTTCAAAGTCGCTTAGTAGGCTGATCCCAAGCCCTGCGCTTGATTTGGGCGTATAAATTCTAAAATCGGCGCTGTTTTTCAAAAGCTCCACCCGCGCCAGATCTTGATATGAGCCCTCAATCCCTTCGCGCCAGGTATTTGCGGTCTGCTCGGCATACTCGTGCACGCTAAGACCTTTGTTTTGTGCCTCGGCCTCGTCGATATAGGGCTCAAAATCCTCAGCCCTCATCTGCGGAAAGGTAAGAGCTAAATTTGTTAGATCGCCCTTTGGATCGATGATGATGGATGGGATATTATCGATCGCAGCTTCCTCTAGCAGCGTGATGCCAAGACCCGTTTTACCGCTGCCGGTCATTCCGATGATAAGCGCGTGGGTCGTCAAATCCTTGTTTTTATACAAAAACGGCTCGCTGTTTTCGAGCCCCAGATAAAAAAGCTTTAAATTTTCTTGTAAGCTCTTCACGTAAATTCCTTAAATTTTAGATCGGGCGCCATTATATCATTTAAATTTTTAAATTTAAATTTGCTACAATGCGTGCCAAATCAGGAGAAACACAGGTGTTAAAAGAAAAAATCAGAAATAAAAAGAGCGGAATTTTGCTCTACGGCATAGTTCCACCCAAAATCAGTTCCACCCCGGAGGATCTCGCGCGCCTTAGCGAGCTACGCTCGCAGCGCATCAACGGCTGCGAATGCGACGGCATCATCATCTACGATCTGCAAGACGAAAGCGCGCGCACGCAGGAAAAGCGCACGTTTGAATTCTCCCACACGATCGATCCGGCGCTTTATTACGAGCAGTATCTGCGCACCGATAAAGAGGCGATCATCTACCGCGCCGTGGGCAAATACGACGAGGAGGAATTTCGCAAAATTTTAAAGCACAAGGCAAACGAGCTCAGCGTTTTCGTGGGCGCAAGCTCAAAAGACGAAGAGTGCAAGCTACACTTAAGCCGTGCCTATGAGATAAAAAACGAAGCGGCACCGCATCTTTGCTTAG
>CALHQN010000127.1 GCA_938036585.1 uncultured Campylobacter sp. | reverse complement strand
TAGCTTCTTATCATACAGTCATTTTCATTACCTTTTTTGTACTGTCTTATTCCTACGAGATTGTACATTTTGTCATAACTGTACTCACTTACCAGACCGTCACCGTCAACCACTTTTTCAAGTATATTTCCTACACCATATTTAAAATAGTTTGTATTTCCGATGCTGTCTTTAATAGATGTTATATTTCCTTCGTTATCATAGCCATAAGTATTTTCTCTACCGGTATCAGTCCTTATTCCGGATACCTAATTCATCATAGTCATAATAGATCTTATTTTCTATATCTCCCGACAGCCGACTTTCTGCTTTAGGTCTGCCAAGCTTATCATAATCATATATGTATTTTACATCATCACCTAAAATAACAGCCTTTAATCTGCCATTCTGATTATATTCATAACCTACCACATTGCCAAATATATCATTATACTCAGATACCCTGTTCATTGAATCATATACAAAACTTTCACTTACAGTCTCATCTAAAATTTGCTCTCCAAAAAATTCCACTATCTCACATTTACAAATTTCAAGCTGCTCGTGCGCGATCATGTCTGCATCAATCACGCTAAAGCCTCGTTCTTTTAGTAAATTTATAGCCGTGCTTTTACCGCTAGCGATCGAGCCTGTGATGACATAAGCGTTTGGAAATTTCTGCAAACTCGCTCCATTTTTGAAAATTGATGACAATTTTAGCAACTTTTGGCTAAAGTTTTAAAAATTTACAAAAAGGGCAAAGATGATAAGCTATAAAGATGCTGGAGTGGATATAGATGCTGGAAATAGCTTTGTTGAGGCGATAAAGCCTTTCGTAAAATCTACACAAACACCAAATGTTATAGGTGGCATTGGGTCATTTTCAGGAGCGGTCAGACTACCAAGCGGATATAAAAATCCAGCTATTTTGGGAGCGACTGATGGCGTTGGCACAAAGCTTCGCCTAGCTATCGACGCTAAGAAATTTGACGGTGTGGGCGAGGATCTAGTCGCAATGTGCGTAAATGATCTCATCTGCAACTTCGCTGAGCCGCTGTTTTTCCTCGACTACTACGCGACGGCAAAGCTTGAGATCGCGGATGCCAAAGAGGTCGTAAAAAGCATCGCCGAGGGCTGCAAACTCGCCCGCTGCGCGCTGATCGGCGGTGAAACGGCAGAGATGCCCTCCATGTATGAGAAAGGCGACTTTGACCTCGCAGGCTTTGCCGTGGGCATCGCCGAAGAGGACGAGATCGACCGCTCAAAATTCGTCGGTGAGGGCGACGTGCTCATCGCGCTTCCTAGCAGCGGCCTACACTCAAATGGTTTCTCGCTCGCGCGAAAAGTGGTCGCCGAGCTGGGACTAAAATTTGACGACAAGGTAGGCAATCGCACGCTCATCGACGTGCTTTTGGAGCCGACTAGGATTTACGTCGGCGACTTTTTAAATTTAAAAGACAAGATCCACGCGCTCGCGCACATCACGGGCGGCGGCATCGTGGAAAATCTGCCGCGCGTATTTCCGGAGGGGCTGGGCGCGAAGATCGAGCATGCCGCGATCCGCACGCCTGAGATCTTTAAAATCATCGCGCAAAAGGTAGAGCCTGCCGAGATGATGAGGACGTTTAACATGGGCGTTGGCATGATCGTCGTAGCACCAAAAGAGAATGCGGACTTTGTGCTGGCAAATACCGACGGCTACGTCATCGGAGAGGTTGTAAAAGGCAGAGGCGTGCAGCTCGTGTAAATTTGAAGCGGTAAAATTTGCCGCTTTTTTGCCAAAGCAGAATTTATGTTTAGACTAAATTTTAAAGCCGGTATTGCGACAGCTTCCAAAAACAGCGCTGATAATTATTATATGATAGGCCTTGCGGACGACAAGTACGACTATAAGAACTATCTGCTTTTTCAAAGACCGATCAAGCTCGGGCGGTACGAGGACGCAGACGCGCCGCACAACGGCTTATACGCAGAGTGCAATGGCGACGTATGCTATAACGGCTGCAAGGCAGTGAAAATCACTAGCGAGCTTATCGTTTTTGAAGTCCAAGACAGCGTCATCACCGTTGATATCAGCAGAGTCAAAATTCCCAAACGTTTCATGCAGTATTGTAAAGAAATTTTCGGCGATCTACTTAGTATCGAGGGGCAAATTTAAATACGCAGCGGCATGTAAAAGCAAATTTCGCAATCACAAATATAAAGCCGAGATTCAAAATTTAACGAGCGAATTTTTGGATAGCGCGAGATAAGAGAGTTTAAGCAAAGCCATTAAATGCGACAAAACTTCGCGCCGGAGTAAAATTTATTGCGGGATTTACGCATCAAATTCGACGCAAGTATTATGCGACAAAATTTACCCTTACAAACATAGCTAAATTTCACGCTCGATCCGCAGCCGTCCGAGCTTTAAATTTAGACGCGCCGCTTGTCGCCTCTACCATCTCACAGCGAGCCTCGTGGACTTGGGGCAAAACGATTATCTCGCTACTATCTGTGCTATTCCTTGCTTTTTTTCAAGAAATGTCGATAGCTAGTGCGTCCACACTGATGCTTGCCTTTTCGGGAAAGGGCGATAACTCGCCCTTCTGTTTAAAATTTTATCTATGCGCTCGCGCCTTATTTTGCAAAATCTAAAATTTTAGCGATATTTTCGCGGCTGTAGAGCTCCGCCATATTCCACGCTTTGGCGTTTGTCGCGGCTACGTCTATGACCTCGTCTAGCACCTTGCCTTCGATGCCAAGCTGCGCGAGGCTAGTAGGCGTACCGATCTTATCAAACCAGGTCTTAAGCGCCAGGGTGCCCTCATCTGCGCTTTTAAGACCGAAAATTTCACGCGCGAAACGCTCAAACGCGCTTAAATTCCTATCCTTATACCACCTCATCCACGCAGGCATTACCACGCTAAGACCGGCTCCGTGCGCGCAGTCCACGACCGCGCTCATCGCATGCTCGATCATATGGTTCGGATAGCCGAAGCCGCCCACGCCCACGTAGGTTAGTCCATTTAATGCCATCGTTGCGGCCCACGCAAACTCGGCGCGCGCATCGTAATCGCTCGGATCTGCGAGCAGGATTTCAGTCGTGCGGATGACGGTTTTGATGTTGGCTTCGATATAGGCTCGAACGATGTCCGGATGGACGCTAGCGGTAAAATACCCCTCGATGCTGTGCGCGATGATGTCGCTCGCGCTATATACGAGATACTCGCGGCTGACGGTTGCTTGCAGCTGCGGGTTTATGACCGAGACCTTCGGGTATAAACACGGCGCGCTGATCGGGTATTTTTGCTTGGTCTGCTCCTTGGTCACCACGCCGCCGCAGTTCATCTCTGAGCCCGTCGCGGCGAGGGTGATGATATCAAAAATTTTAAGCGTAACGCTCGGGCTTTTGCCGGTGAAAAAATCCCACACGTCGCCCTTGTAGCAGGCGCCTGCGGCTACGGCTTTCGCCGAATCCAGCACGCTTCCGCCGCCCACAGCAAGCACGCTATCGGCGCCAAATTCTTTAGCGAGCTTGATCGCTTCGTTTACTTTGCTTAACACGGGATTTGATTTTATGCCGCCAAGCTGGGTAAATTCTATACCATTTGCCCTTAAACTACCCTCCACGACGTCCATCAGACCGCTCTTTCGTGCGCGCTCGCTACCGTATAGTACGAGAGCTTTTTTCGCGCCCGCTTCCTTCATATACTGCCCGATATGTTTTTCTTTATCCTTACCAAATTCTATCCTCACGGGGTTGCAAAAACTAAAATTTGTCATCTTCTCTCCTTTAAATAAAGTTGCTAAATTATAGCCTTTTTTAAAATTTTGCGGTAGCACGATAGTCCAAATTCCTTGCCCAATCGTGCAAATTTAAATATAACCCGCGTAAATTTAAAGGAGCTTAGATGAACAAAGCAGATAAAATTTTAAAAGACGCCGCAAAGATCACCGGCGAGCTGTATCTCGCCTATGGATACGTTCAGACGCCTATGCAAGCGCTTAGCTTCTACTGCCAAAGCGAGCCCTCGGACTTTCGTGAATATCTACGAACCTAGCGCGCGCTTGTGCCTGCGCGGCGGCAAAATGGTGGAATTTAGCGGCAAGCAGTATCTCTACGACACGCAAAAATTCCTGCAATACTGCGCTAAGCCTGATTGATTTTCAAAAGTGCATTAGGTTGTAGGAAGCCAATATGTCTTACAAAACAGCGACACGACGGCGTCGCAGGCGGTCTTTGACATCGGATACGAAAGCCCGTCGTAATTCAGCCGCTAATACACGAGGATGTTTGGCATGCCGCCTAAAGCCCACGCGCAGACGCTGCGCGACTAAGAATGAGTAAAAATTTAAAGCGGCCTACTTGGGCGAGCTTTGTAAAATTTTAAAATTTTACGGCGCGATGCGAGCCAAAATAACCGCACAATAAAGCAGCGTCCGCGACCGACATAAACCGATCTCAAGGTATTGCTTGCTATCAATGAGGCGGCGTCCGCTACCGAAACGAGCACTTAGCAAGGGAAAACGCGGCGCAAGAATACAGCCTAAACGCAAGAAGATAGACATAATGCAAGAGATCACTCCGCCGCAAAAAAACGGATGCGCCCCAGCAATGATTGCCCCACACTTACCTGCCGCAGCGCTAAAAGTCATTGCTCATCTTCTTGCTAAATTTTATAATTTCAATCGCGTGGCGTTTTATCACGCAACCTGCGCAAGCAAAATCATATCAATAGAAACGTTTTAAATAAATTTAAATCAAGCTGAAATAGAAAAAATTTTCTTAAAAATAGCTATTTTAG
>CALHQN010000126.1 GCA_938036585.1 uncultured Campylobacter sp. | reverse complement strand
ATGGGCTAAATTTATGTCACAAAATTTAGCGAATTAATTTGAAAATTTATATAAATTTTAAGCCTCTTAACGCAAATTTTAATATTTTTTCGGTAAGATTTTGGAAATTTTTTATGAGAAAAACGAGATGGAAAAAGAGAAAAATTACAGACCGAATGTCGCTGCAATCGTGCTTTCGCCATCGTATCCGTTTAACTGCGAAATTTTGATCGCGCAACGAAGCGACGTCAGAGGAGCATGGCAGTTCCCTCAGGGCGGCATCGACGACGGCGAAACGCCGAAAACTGCGCTTCTTAGGGAGCTTGGCGAGGAGATCGGAACGAGCAAGGTCGATATCATCTCGGAGTGTCCGCACTGGCACAGCTACGACTTTCCCGAGGGGATAGCTCAAAAGATGCACCCGTACGACGGGCAAATTCAAAGGTATTTTTTGGTGCGATTACGAAATTTGGCCGATCTGAACATCAATACTAAACTTCCCGAATTCGACGCATTTAAATTCGTAGGCGCAAATGAGGTTTTAAGGCACGTAAATCACTTCAAAAAGCCGATTTACGCGACGGTTTTAAAATATTTTAAAGAGGAGGGCTACATTTAATGCTAATCGTTCAAAAATACGGCGGCACGAGCGTCGGCACGCTAGAGCGGATCGAGTCGGTCGCACAGCGCGTGATCAAAACCAAAAACGAAGGGCATAACGTCGTAGTAATCGTCTCTGCGATGAGCGGCGTTACCAATCAGCTCATCGAGCAGGCGGAATTTTTTACTAAAACTCCCGAAGGTAGGGAGATGGACGTTCTGCTAAGCTCGGGCGAGCGCGTCACGAGCGCACTTTTGGCTATCGCGCTAAATGCCAAGGGTCATCCTGCGATCGCATTTAGCGGGCGAGGCGCGGGCATCGTGACGGACGAGCTTCACACAAAAGCTCGCATCGTCTCGATCGATCCAAAAAGCATGCAAGAGGCGCTAAAGCAGGGAAAAATCGTCGTCGTCGCGGGCTTTCAAGGCATCAGCACCGCAGGCGAGGTAACTACGCTCGGGCGAGGCGGAAGCGATCTTAGCGCAGTCGCCGTCGCAGGAGCGCTGAATGCCGATCTGTGCGAAATTTACACCGACGTAGACGGCGTATATACGACCGATCCTAGAATCGAGCCGAAAGCCAAAAAGCTTGATCGCATCAGCTACGACGAGATGCTTGAGCTTGCGAGCTTGGGAGCGAAGGTTTTGCAAAATCGAAGCGTCGAGCTTGCGAAGAAATTAAATGTAAATTTGGTGACGCGAAGCAGTTTTAACGATCATGAAGGAACACTCATAACAGGAGAAGAAAAGATGGAAGATGCGGTAATTAGCGGCATTGCACTGGATAAAAATCAAGCAAGAATCACGATTAGAAACGTAGAGGATCGCCCCGGCGTCGCGGCTGAAATTTTCTCCGCGCTTGCGGGCAAGGAGATCAACGTCGATATGATCGTGCAAAATATCGGACGAAACGGCGAGACGAATTTGGGCTTTACCGTGCCGCAAAACGAGCTGCAGACTGCTTATGCGGTAATGAAAGAGGTAAATCCAAATCCGAATTCCATCATCGAATCGGATGCCGATATCGTAAAGGTTTCTTTGGTCGGAGTAGGTATGAAAAGCCACAGCGGCATAGCCAGCAAGGCGTTTAAGACGCTCGCGGACGAAGGGATAAATATCCAGATGATCTCCACGAGCGAGATTAAAATTTCGATGATCGTAGAGGCTAAATACGGCGAGCTTGCCGTGCGCGCGCTGCATAAAGCCTACGATTTGGATAAATAATGCAGGATCTGCACACTTGGAGCGTCACGGCGATGCGCTCCGAGCCCGGACTTGAGTGGCTCGAGAATCGCAAGGAGGACTGGACTCCGCTTTTGGCTTCAAAGCTCAAATTCCTCCACGACGGCTTTGCTTTCATCGTCATCTGCGACGATGAGCGAAGCTGGTTTAGCGAATACATCATCAAAAAGATCAACTCCTCGACCAACTCTCGTCCGTTGCTGCCGTTTTTTTCGCTGCGCTCGCTCTATCGCGGCGGCGTAAATAGCCTAGAGGACGCGCTGCTGCTAAATGATATGCTAAGCCTCGCGTTTGCCAACGGATTTATATATTTTTACATCGGCAACGGCAACCATCCGCTAGCCAAAATCGCCAAAAGCCACGAGGACAGCTATCTGTGGCTCATCGATGAGAGGCTGCAAAACAGCTTTTACATGAGCGAGAGCGATCCGAGCTTGGATCTCAAACTGATCCAACTTTTTAAAATTTTAGATAAAAGCATCGACGCCGTGCTTTTTGACGAAGTGGTGCTTTGAAAATCATAAATCAGATCGTTTTAACGGGCGATTATGAGGGCTTTAAAGATAAAATTTTAGCCGAAATTCCGCGCAAAAATTTAAGGTTTTTTGAAAGCACTGAACTTAAAATCGACGAGGCGCGAAAGATCATAGACGAAACCTACGTCGCCGAGCGCGAGGATAAGATCATCGTCATCGCCGCTACGAAATTCGGCGAGGAGGCGCAAAACGCCCTGCTTAAAATTTTAGAGGAGCCGCCCAAAAATACGGTGTTTTTCCTGATCACCCCTTTCATCAACGCCCTGCTGCCCACCATCCGCTCGCGCCTCGTGGTGCAAAATCTCTGCGTGCGAAAGCCCAGATACCGCACAGGGTTAAATTTAGCCAGGCTCGGCCTAAAGGAAGCGGTGGAGTTTATCGACGCGCAGATCGCGCTGGAGCGTAAAGGCGAGCTGGATAAGACGGCGCTAAAAGCGCTCATCGGCGAGATAGCGCTAGAGTGTTTCGAGGCGGGCGTTAGGCTAAGCGGCGATGAATTGCAGCGCATTGACCGCCTAAGCTACCTTGCCGAGCACAACGCCAAAGCCCATGCCGTGCTTACTCCGCTGCTTTTGATGATAGAGGAGAAAAGATGAAAATTTATAAAATTTCAAACGATGCCGACTTTGCGCTGATTTGCGAGCGCATCGGCGTGCGAAATGCGGGACGGGCGATAATGCAGAAAAAATCGCGGCTAAACTTTTTCTATCTAAAAGACCTGCGAGCGCCAGCGGCGAATATTTTAAAACAGGATGCCCTTAGTATCGGCGCCGAGCTTGCGTGCAACGAAGGAGTGATCCTAGGGCGGGACGATACGGATGCGGTTTTGATCGCAAACGACCGCCAGATCGAGGCTTTGGCGCAAAAGGAAGCGCTGCAGGACTTCGGGCTAAAAGAGCTCGCGAAATTTCTAAGTGAGAAATTTGCTAAGCCGCAAAGCTGCGAAATAATGGGCGTAGTAAACATCAACTCCGATAGCTTCAACCCCGCAAGCCGCGCGGCAAGCTTAAAAGAGGCGATCTGCAAGATCGAAAATATGATCGAGCAAGGCGCCACCATTATCGACATCGGCGGCGTGAGCTCGCGCCCGGGCAGCCAGTACTGCGGCAGGGATGAGGAGTTTGCGCGCATAAAGGACGTGCTGAGCGAAATTTACCGTCTGCGTCTACACGAAAAGGCTAAATTTAGCCTCGATAGCTTCGATGAGTATTGTTTGGAATTCGCGCTAGATCGGGGCTTTAGCATCATCAACGACATTAGCGCAAACCTCGCTCTTGCTCCGCTTGCGCTTCGCTACGACGCCGCTTACGTGCTGATGCATATGCAAGGAAAGCCGCAAAATATGCAGCTTGCACCTAAATATGACGATCTGATGGGTGAGATCGATGAGTTTTTTGCGCAAAATTTGCAGCAGCTGCGAAGCGCGGGACTTAAAAAGATCATCCTTGACGTGGGCATCGGCTTTGGCAAGACCGCCGAGCAAAATTTGGTGCTGATTAAAAATTTGCAGCATTTCTTGCACTTCGGCTGCGCGCTGCTCGTGGGCTCGAGCAGAAAGAGTGTTATCGATTTTTACAGCCCCTCTGCGGTCGCGGATAGGCTTGCAGGCTCGCTGTACCTGCACCAGATCGCCGCCTTAAACGGCGCCGCGATCATCCGCACGCACGACGTTTCCCCGCACGTGCAGATGCTGCGTTTGATGCGCGCGATGGACGAAGTGCTGCTTTAGCGCCCATTTTGACGCGGCTTGCGCAGAATAATAAACTAGGGCATGGCGAATACGGCGTGAAATTTGAGCTCGTTTTACACAGCTCATGCCGGCTCTGCTGAGCGACTAGTGGGTTAAATTAGCATTTTAAAACGGGTTAAATTTTACGCTACATTGCATTGTGACAAACAGCAGCTTGCGCTTCAGCGCACGGCTTGAAATTTTGCCGCTTAAATTTTATCTCGGCGTCGTTTTTAAATTTCATCGCCAGCCTTTAAATTTTTACTTCGCGCTTCTCGTAAATTTTACTTTGCGATGTCGTCAAAATTTTATATTCGCGGCGCCGTTAAAATTTAACCTCAGTTGCGCCGTGATTTAATCGCCCGCTGTGCGCATATCGTGACGCAGCCGCCGCCCGCTCGTATGCATGCTATGGCGTAGCTACTCGCGGTTTGCACATTCGCCTACCACCTGCCCCTGCTGCTACAAAACGCGCGAAATCTTAAATTTAAATGTAAGATCGCTTTTTTATTAGATTTTTATAGAAATTTAGCAATACTACCAAACTTTTAATTCGAAAAGGAGCGAAGATGAAAAAATTTTCTGTTGCTTTGGCCGGTTTGGCCTTACTAGCTAGCGTTTCAGGCGCTAAGGAGTTCATCAATATCGGCACCGGCGGTATGACCGGCACCTATTATCCCGTAGGCGGCGCAATTTGCCGCTTGGTAAATATGGATAAAAATATGAAATGCTCCGTGCAATCGACGGGCGGCTCGACGTATAACGTCAATAACGTGCTTAAAAAAGAGCTAAATTTCGGCTTCGTTCAAAGCGATGTCGTCTATGATAAATACAACGGTACGGGCAAATTCCAAGGCGCGGCGGATAAAAATTTACGCTCCGTAATCTCGATCTATCCGGAGCTTTTGGCTTTCGTCGTCTCTAAAGAAAGCGGTATTAAAGCCTACGGCGACGCTGCGGGCAAAAAGATCAATATCGGAAACCCAGGTAGCGGCAACGAGCTAACCAGTACGATAGTTTTTGAAAATTACGACTTCGATCTTAAAAAGCTCGCCCAGCACGGCGTTTTAACCGCGCAAGAATGCCCTATGGCGCTAAAAGATAAGAAGATAGACGGATACTTCTACGTCGTAGGACATCCGACCGCAAATATCACCGATGCGGCGACTTCGCTTCCTATCGACTTGGTTAGCATCGACGATGAGCATATTAAAAAAATTATGGAGAAATATCCCTATTTCGCTAAAGGCGTGATCCCTGCGAAGATGTATGACGGCGTAGATCACGACACGCAGACTATCGGCGTAAAGGCCGTACTCGTAACCGATGCTAGCCAAAGCGACGAGGCGGTTAGGGCGGTAGTTAAAGCGATACTTGATAATTTCGACGAGTATAAAAAGCTACACCCTGCGCTAAATTTAGTGAGCAAAGAATCTCTTTTAGAGGGGCTTAGCGCGCCGCTTCATCCTGCAGCAGAGGCGGTGTATAAAGAAGTCGGGTTGTTGAAATAGGCTAGTTGATGGAGAAATCTACACAAAAAGATGAGCAGGTTTTAGAGGTAAAGAGTAGAGAATTTACCTCTAAAAAGCTCTTCTGGCTCGTGACGCTGGTCTGCTTCTCGTGGTCGGTCTTTCAGCTTTACATCGCATATTTTCCGATGAATACGAATATCGCGCGCTCGATCCACTTAGCGTTCGCCGTTTTTATAATTTTTTCGCTTTTTCCGTTTCGCCCGCGCTCCAAGGCGCATTTTTACATCCCGTTTTACGATTATATTTTATTAATCGTCGGAGTCGCCGCGATCCTATATCCTGCGATAGAATTTGTCGAGTTGTCGCATCGCCCCGGAGATTATCTAACCAGAGATATCGTAGCGTCGTTTATCGGGATTTTCATACTATTTGAAGCAGGGCGCCGTATGATGGGGCCTGCGCTAGGTATTATCGCTTTTACCTTCCTTTTGTATTGCTACTTCGGCCCTTATATGCCCGATATCATCGCACATCGCGGCGCAAGCTTTGAAAAGCTCGCAGGGCATATGTTTTTAACGACGGAGGGTGTATTCGGCGTACCGGTGGGGGTCAGTACCAGCTTCATCTATCTGTTCGTGCTATTTGGCGCGCTTTTAGAGCGGGCGGGAGCGGGGCAGTATTTTATAAACGTAGCGTTTGCGATTTTAGGTCGCTTCCGCGGAGGACCCGCAAAGGCTAGCGTAATCGCCAGCGGACTAACCGGCATGGTAAGCGGCAGCTCGACCGCAAACGTCGTGACGGTGGGCACCTTTACGATCCCGCTAATGAAAAAAGCGGGGCTTACCGCAACCAAGGCGGGCGCTATCGAGGTTGCCGCCGGCGTAAACGGGCAGCTAATGCCGCCTATCATGGGCGCTGCGGCGTTTATCATCGCGGAATTTTTGGGTATGAGTTACACCAACGTAATGATCGCGGCGGTGATCCCGGCCTTCGTCTGTTACGCGGGGTTATTTTTCATCGTGCATCTAGAAAGCTGCAAGCTGGGGCTTCACGGCAGTCGCGATTACGCTAAGGTATCGAAGCTAAAGATGATCTTTAGCGGAATTCATTACATAATACCGATTTTGGTGCTGCTTTATACCCTATTGATTTTGAAAGAAAGCGCGATCTCTGCAGCATTTAACTCGATCTGCGTGCTGTTTTTAATAATGATCGTGCAGGAGCCCGCAAAAAAAACGATATTCGGCGAAAAAGTTGGCAAGTCCGATTTTATCGTCGGCTTTGTCGATATCTTTTGGGCTATGGTGGGCGCTGCTAAAAACATGGTCACCGTCGCCGTAGCCACCGCGCTAGCGGGCGTCATCATCGGTTCGATCTCGCTTACCGGGCTGGGACAGGTGCTATCCGAGCTAGTAGAGGCGGTCGCGGGAAATAGCATAGTGCTGATACTTCTGATGACTGCGATAATGAGCCTGATTTTAGGCATGGGGCTTCCTACGACGGCGAATTATATCGTCGTTTCAAGCTTAATCGCACCGGTGATTTTGATACTAGCTGGCAAAAACGGTTTTTTGATCCCTGCGATTGCGGTGCATCTTTTCGTATTTTATTTCGGAATTTTAGCCGATGATACCCCGCCTGTGGGCATTGCCGCATACGCCGCCGCGGGCATCGCAAAAGCAAATCCGGTAATCGTAGGACTTCAGGGCTTTATTTACGATCTGCGCACGGCGGTACTTCCGTTTGCGTTCTTTTTTAACAACAAGCTGCTTTTGATCCAAAGCGTCGGCAATCCGACGGATTCAAAAAGTATCGTTTGGATCGGCGATCCGCTGCAAATCGCGCTGATTTTTGCTACGGCGATCGTGGGTATGTTTGCTTTCAGCTCCTCGCTTCAGGGCTGGTTTGTAACTAAGTGCAACCCGGTAGAGCGCCTGCTCTTGCTGCTCGTAACGCCGCTAATGCTGGTGCCTAATATCTGCGCGAAATTTATAGAGTTTATCCCAAGCGAATACGCAAGCTACGGCATCGGTGCTGCGATCTACGCGCTGATCTTTGCAAAGCAGTGGGTTTTAAGACCTAAAGATTCGGACGATTCGCACGCCGAAAATAGCGCACCTGCGGCGTAAAATCAAATTTGATCCCGCTAAATTTTAGATAAATTTGTGGGGTCTTATTAAATTTATCTTCTTGCTTTGTATTCTTGCGCCAGGATTTTAAATTTAAATTGCTTTTTTACTTCTAAATTTAAAACCTCGGCAGATTATGCCGTGCTGATAAAACTATTTTAAAATTAAATCCGCCTATATAAACTACTCAAAATTTTAAATTGCGCCGAAGCGATTATACCCCTTAGTAATATAAATTTATTCATACGAAGCTACTGTGTTAAAAACCATCGTGTATTAATCCCGTGCTAGTCTAATAATTATTGCAAGCCGCAGGATGCACGAAATCAATAGAGTAAAGCTGTTTTCGCGCTGCCGCTTGTAATGCCTTCGATAGTTTAAAATATACACGTCCACAAAAGCGAAAATGATTCTTAAAGCAGATAAAATCAAAAACTGTGCAAAATTTCTCCAAAACAACTTGATGATTAAGGATTAGCGTTACAAAATTTTACTTATTTAGAGCGATTTCTTGATTATATGTTGTACTTTATTTAAAATAATTTTTATAAAAAATCATATACTTAAATATTTTATACTAATTTAAAAGGAAAATCAATTAGAAAATTTTTCTTAAAATCAGATAATTTCATTAAAATAATCTTATTTTTTTATATAAACTTTCCTTTTCTTAATATTAACCTGATAAGCAGTCTATCATATCAAAAAAGACAGAAAAACTTCTTCCCAAAAGTCTCCCTGTCTAAATCACTTTTATTTTACCCATTTAATACGTTCTATTTCCATATTTATCTACACCTTTTAAGACGGTACCTTTTTCATTACTCATATCTTCTACTACATTAACAACCCTTGCATAAAACATTTCTCTTGCCTCTTTATCTGTTCCTTTTAGAAATCTAGCTTTACCATTATGACCAGTTCCTTCTAATTTTTCACCTAATTTTCTAAAATCTTTAACACTCATGCTTTTTACATCAGTAGTACTATATCTAGCAATTTTATCTCCTGAATAAGATATAGTATTTTTAGATGAGTTAGTAGTATTTTGACTATTTTTTGAGGTACTTCCATTTTTATTATTAGAACCTACTGTCTTAACAGTAGTTGTATCTTCTACAACTTTTTCTGTTCCTGTATTATTAGTTTTTTGTTTCTCTGTTGTCACATTTGAGTTAGATTCTTTTTTAGTAGATGAATTAGTATTTCCTGTCATGTTACTTATTGGAAATCTATAAAATGCTTGTCCTATTACTATAACCTGCTCAGTTGTTGCTCCTACTGCAAAGTTCAAAGGTTCTTCGTATTCTCCTAAAACTTTTTTACTAATTCTAACTGCTTGCTGTTTTTCATCATCTACATCTTTAAATCCTAAATATATATCATGGACACCTTCTCCCATATCACTAAATCCAAATCCTGTTTGTGCTACTCCATGACCTACTACTAATACCCCTACTCCTACACTAGAACTTGCTACACCTAATCCTACTTCACTTATTCCTAAGAATGTTCTAAAACCTCCTAAAAATGTTATTGCAGTTCCTCTAAAAACTCTTCCCCATTTTACATATTCCCTTCTATCCATAGGAATACTATCAGCTAGTTTTTTTCCTTCTTCTCCTGTTATTACATTCTTATTGTTTCTTATTGTTGTTAAGG
>CALHQN010000125.1 GCA_938036585.1 uncultured Campylobacter sp. | reverse complement strand
AGCCTTTAAGCCTTCTGTCAAAAAAGGGTTGGCAAAAAGCAAGACGAATGAAACAACCAACGCATAAATAACCTGCGCTTCGATCATCGCAAGCGAAATATACATCGTAGTCGATAGTTTGCTAGCTACGCTTGGATTTCTAGCGATACCGTTAAGCGTCGCGCTAGCGGCATTTCCCATACCTAACGCGCCGCCCAAAGCGGCTAGACCTAAAACGACCGCAACGGTAATTGCAGAAAAAGAAACAATCTGAGTGTAAGCACTTAGCTGCTCGCTAGCGAAAGCCGCGCCGCAAAGCGCAAATAACAATACAAGAACTTTTTTCATAAAAGTCTCCATAAATGAATTTTAAAACGAGTTTCGGCTCAATACCCCCTACTCCAACGTTTTAAGTGTGAAATATTATTAAAATTTTGCTTTTGATTTGTTTAATCTGGCGGAATTTGCGTTAAATTTAACAAATCCCGCCGAGCACGCCGACATCTTAGCGCTTAGCGTCCAGATATGTATTTAGCGCCGCGACGTAGGCCTTCGCAGACGCCAGCATCGTATCTACGTCAAGCCCTCTGCCGATGATGGCGCCCTCGTCTTTAAATTCCACCTTGACGGTTACTTTTGCCAGCGCGTCTTTGCCCTGCGAGACCGCTTTTACTTGGTATTCTTTCAGGCTACCGCTGATACCGCTGATGCGGTCTATCGCCTTAAATATCGCATCCACTCCGCCGTTTCCAAGTGCGCTATCGCTTAAAATTTCATCCTTATACCTTAGCGTAAGCGCGGTGCTAGCGTGCCCTTTGTTGCAGCTATTGGAGCTTAAAACCAGCACTTCGTAGGTCTTCTCGGCCCCCACGAACTCATCGTTTACAAGCTCTCTGATATCCTCGTCGAAAACGTCTTTTTTGCTATCTGCGAGCGCTTTAAATTTATTAAACGCGATCTCAATCTGCTCGCTACTAAGCTCATATCCCAAAGATACCAGTTTGTCCTTAAAGGCGTGACGGCCGCTGTGCTTGCCCAGCACGAGCGAGTTTTTATCAAGCCCGATATCCTCAGCATGCATGATCTCGTAAGTTTCTTTGTGTTTTAACACGCCGTCTTGGTGGATGCCGCTTTCATGCGCGAAGGCGTTTTTGCCCACGATCGCTTTATTAGGCTGCGGCTCGATGCCGGTAATGCTCGCGACTAGGCGGCTGGATGGATAAATTTCTTTTAAATTTATATCGGTATAAAGCGGCGCAAATTTATCTGTGCGCGTCTTGATCGCCATTACGATCTCCTCCAGAGCCGCGTTGCCCGCGCGCTCGCCGATACCGTTTATCGTGCACTCGACCTGTCTGGCTCCTGCCAAGATAGCGGCTAGGGAATTTACGCTCGCCATTCCCAAATCGTTGTGGTTATGTACCGAAACTACGGCGCGCTCGCCGATAAATTTAACGAGCTCGCCTATTCGGGCGGTAATCTCGTCCGGATAGAGATAGCCCACCGTATCTGGGATATTTATGGTTGAGGCTCCGGCGCTTATCGCGGCGTCGCAGATCTCTTTTAAAAAACCCATATCGCTTCTGCACGCATCCTCGCAGCTAAACTCCACGTCATCGCATAGACTTTTTGCGTATTGTACGGCCTCTACGGCGCGCTTTATGACCTCTTGCGGCTGCATTTTAAGTTTAAATTCCATATGGATAGGGCTTGTAGCGATGAAGGTGTGGATGCGGCCGAGCTTCGCACCCTTTACCGCTTCGCCGGCGGCTTTGATATCTTTTTCAAGAGCGCGCGCAAGAGAGCATACGCGAGCCTTGCTAACGGCGCCGGCGATCTTTTCTATCGCATCAAAGTCCCCGGGGCTTGCCGCCGCAAAACCCGCCTCGATAACATCTACGCCCAGCTTTTCAAGCTGCAACGCAAGGTGGATCTTCTCGTCCGTATTCATCGACGCCCCTGGGCTTTGCTCGCCGTCACGAAGCGTAGTATCGAAGATTATGATTTTATTTTTGTCCATTACAAATCCTTTCAAAGCGTTAAAATTTGGCAAAATTATAGCCGCGCAAACTTAAAAAAATCGCGGCGATAAAAATATTTGAGATTATTTCGCCGTTTCCTCGGGTTTGTCTTTTTTATGAAATTTAGCCGCGCTTAAATTTAAAGCTCCGCGAACCAAACCGTAAACGATATAAACCAAAGTAAGCACCGCCGGGAATTCCAGCTTGAAAAGATATAAAAGCGAGAAAAATACGACGATTAGAAGCACTAAAATTTTAATCGCATTGGGACGTTTTAGGCTGATCTTTTTAAAGCTCGGAAAGCGAATGTTGCTTACCATCAAAAACGATAACGCCGCCATTGCGATGATCAAAAATACCCCAAACCCTTTGGAAAGCTCATATTTTAGATAAATTCCGATCCAAAACGCCATCGTAATCGCAGCCGTAGGAATCGGCAGTCCGATAAAAACGCTAGGCTCATAGGTGCCCGTGGTGACGTTAAATCGCGCCAGCCTGATCGCGCCGAAAACCACGTAAAGCGCAGCTACGAGCGAACCGACCTTACCGTAATCGTGCCCGACCGCGCAGTAAAACAGCAGCGCCGGCGCGACGCCGAAAGCCACGATATCCGCAAGGCTATCGAATTCTACGCCGAATTTCGACGTAGCATGCGTTAGCCTCGCCACGCGGCCGTCAAGCCCGTCGCAGATCAAGGATAAAATGATATAAAAGATCGCGGCGCTGAAGTTGCCTTTGATCGTAGAAATTATGCTGATGACCGCCAAAAATACGCTTGCCGCCGTGAAAAGATTCGGCAATATGTAGATTAGTTTTCCCTTTTCCTCTTCCATCTCTCACTCTTTAAATTTTATTTTCGCACCGCTTTTTCTCCGGCGCTGCAGATCGCGCGCAAAACGCTTTGGCGCGCGATCGCTTTAAAATTTAGCCCTAAGTTCCTGCTCCGCGCGAGGCTTTAAATTTACGCCTCGTTCTTTGCGCTTTCGATATCATCGTTAGCGCCCAAATTTCGCACCAGACGGGTAGGCATGCCGTTGTCTTTTTCAAATTTAGAGATGATCTCCACGATCTGCTCTCCAGAGACCGTCTCCTTCTCATACAGCGCCTTCACCATCTCCTCAATCGCCGGAGCATAGGTTCTTAGCGTCTCTTTTACCGCCGCATAGTGCTCGTCCAGCGTCTTGCGGACATATTCGTCGATCTTAACCGCCGTAACCTCGCTGTAATCCTTAATGCTCTGTCCGCCGTTTAGGAAGGAATGCTGCTGCTTTTCTAGCACCGCAAGCCCAAGAGCTTCGGTCATTCCGACTTGAGTAGCCATAAATTTAAGCATATCGGTAGCGCGCTGCAAATCGTTGCCCGCTCCGTCGGTGATCTCGCCTAAAAACACGTCCTCCGCCGCGCGCCCTGCCAAAAACGTATCGATCTCAGCAAAAATTTCATGGCGCTGGTGCAGATATCTATTTTCAAACGGAGAATTTAGCGTGTATCCCGCAGCGCTCAATCCGCGCGGTACGATAGTTACTTTAGATACCGGCATCGCGCCTTTGGTAAGCTCGGCAATGAGCGCATGGCCGCTTTCGTGGTACGCGACGATCCGCTTTTCGATCGGGCTTACGCGGCGCGATTTTTTAGCCAGTCCGATACCGACGCGCTCGATCGCTTCGAGCAGGTCTTTTTGCTCGACCTCCGCCTTTGCCTCGCGACCCGCTAAAAGCGCGGCTTCGTTGATGATATTTGCAAGATCGGCTCCCGCAAAGCCCACGGTAAGGCGCGCGATCTCTTCGATATCGATGTCGCGGGCAAATTTAACGTCGCGCATATGCACCTTTAAAATCGCCATTCTGCCGTCAAAATCGGGTCTATCGACCAAAACCTGTCTATCGAATCTGCCCGGACGCAGAAGCGCCGCATCCAGCGTCTCCGGGCGGTTGGTAGCCGCAAGGACGATCACCGGGCTTGATTCCGAGCCGAAGCCGTCCATCTCGGCAAGCAGCTGATTTAGCGTCTGCTCGCGCTCGTCGTTACCTCCGCCGATACCGCCCGCGGTTCTGCTTTTGCCGATCGCGTCGATCTCGTCGATGAAAACGATCGCCGGAGCCTGCTTTTTAGCGTTATCAAATAGATCGCGCACCCTGCTGGCGCCCACGCCTACGAACATCTCGATGAAGCTGGAGCCCGATACCGAAAAAAACGGCACGTCCGCTTCGCCCGCGACCGCCTTAGCTAGCAGCGTCTTACCCGTGCCTGGAGGACCCACCAAAAGCACGCCTTTTGGAATTTTAGCCCCGAGACTGATGTATCGCTCCGGATTTTTTAAGAAATCTACGATCTCCTTAACCTCCTCTTTCGCCTCTTCGACGCCCGCTACATCGCTAAATTTAACCTTCGGCTTTTCGGCGCTTACCAGGTTTTTAGAGCTTCCGATGCCGAGCACGCCGCCGCCCATATTGCGCTGCATGCGGTTGGCTAAAAACATCCAAATTCCAAAGAAAATCACGAGCGGCAAGACCCAGCTAAAAAGTAGATCGGTCAAAAAATTGCTCTCGTTATACGCGCCGTATGGAATTTTGCGCGATTCTAAAATTTGAACGAGCTCGGGATCATCCACGCGCTTGGCGGTGTAGATTACGTTGCCGACTTGAGCTTTGATCGTGGAGCTTCCGATGGAAACCATGCTTACTTGGGAGTTTTTGATCTGCGATTTTAGCTCCGAGTAGCTTACGTTTCTGCTCTCGCCCGAGACGGAACCTAGCATACCGTCGCTATCAAAGCCGCCGCTTGGCGATATCGCCTTAAACACGACTATCAAAATAAGCGCGAAAACAATAAAAACGCCGATCGGATTTTTATTGAAAAAATTATTTCCACCACTTGTTGTAGGAAGTGTGCTTATAACAATAGGTATACATCTTCTTGATGTAGGAGTGGATTATTTTGCAGGAGGAGCTGCTTCAAAGGCGAATGGAACTTATGGATCATTAGGAAATCTTACATTAGGATTTATAGTATTTTTCACTATTATATTATTACAGAAGTTTGGAAAAGGAATGTGGAAAATATCAGCGATCCTTATAGGGATAATCGTAGGATATGTAGCAGCCTTTTTTATGGGAAAATTAAACTTTTCACAAATAACATCAACTCCTTTATTTGGGTTTCCTATACCTCTGATAATGCCTTGGCAGTTACAGTTTCCAGCTGAAGCTGTGTTCAGTTTTGCAACTATATATATAGTTTCAGGACTTGAAACAATAGGAAATACAAGTGGAATTACTATAGCAGGATTTAACAGGGAAGCTAGTGGAGAAGAAACTTCAGGAGCAATTCTTGCGGATGCTATTGGTTCTACAACAGCAGTATTGTTTAATGCATTGCCTAATACAGCATTTGGTCAGAATGCAGGAATTGTTGCAATGACAAGAGTTGTAAACAAATGGTGTATTGCAATGGGAGCATTTGTACTGATGGGAGCAGCATTTTTTCCTA
>CALHQN010000124.1 GCA_938036585.1 uncultured Campylobacter sp. | reverse complement strand
GGCACCGAATCTGTTGTATTTGTATCCTAGATTTTCGACGTAGGGTGCTATGTAGAGGGCTTTGTATTGCAGCGCAAATTCTCGCATTTTGACTTTGTGGGTTTTTTCGTAAAATAACCTATATGCAAAGTACAGCATTATTAGAGCAAATAAAATTTCCGATAGCAGCTCAAAAGATATTTTTTCTCCGCGAGCCTTGTATATCATCAAACAAATCAGCGGGATAAATATCGCACAGGCTTTAAGCAGGCTTATTATTTTCCATTTTATACAGCTTTGCAGCAGCTTGCGGCGCTCCTTTTCTAAATTTACGATAGTTTGTATGTCTAACAATTTTTGATCCTAAATTTCACCGCTTGCGGTAAGATAGCTCAAATTTAACCTCTAAATTTAAGCAGACAAAGTTAGGCTTAAAGCTCGCCGTCAAATTTCAACAGTTCGTTTGCATACGCTCGCGCGCTCGCGTCTACCGCCGCAAGCGCGTCCGCATCCGTTACGCTAGGCGAGTTAAATTTCTCCGCGCACTTCAGCACGACGCGCGCAATGTCGGTGAAGCGGCACCGCTGCTGCAAAAACGCATTTACGCCCGCTTCGTTCGCGGCGTTGATGACAACGCCTAGATCGGGGTTTGCTAACAGCGCGTCTTTGAGGGTAAAGATTTGAAATTTCATCTCGTCGATCGGCTTAAATTCTATCGGTCGCAGGGCACACAGATCCACGGGTGCGGTGATCTGCTCCCGTACATCGCCGCTAAACATCGCGTGCGCGATAGCTAGGCGCATATCGGCCCTGCTAATATGCGCCGTCGTAGAGCCGTCTGCGAATTCGACTAGCGCGTGGATCTGTGAGGTGCGCTCGATAAGCGCATCGATCTCGCGCGTGCCGTAGAGCCAAAACGCCTCGATCACCTCAAAGAGCTTATTCGCCATCGTGGCGCTGTCGATCGTGATCTTCGCGCCCATCTTCCAGTTGGGGTGCTTTAGGGCGTTTTGCGGCGTGAGCGAGCCCAGCTGCGTTAGCGGCACATCGTAAAACGCACCGCCGCTAGCCGTGATAATTAGGCGCGAAACGGGGATTTTGGCATTGCTAAGTAAAAATTTCAGTCCGAAATGCTCGCTGTCGATCGGGTAAATTTTATCCGTTTGCAGAAATTTCCCGCCGACGACCAGGCTTTCTTTGTTGGCTAGACAGAGCCTCTTTCCAAGCTCTTGGGTCTTTAAGCTCGGCATCATACCCGCAAAGCCTACGAGAGCGTTTACCACGGTCGTGCTTTTGCACTCCGCAAGCATCTGCAAAATTCCATCCGCGCCGCAAAATACCCGCTCGTGATCTACTGCGCTTTTCTGCTGCGCATCCGCGATGCAGACGAGCTTTGGGTGAAATTTCGCGATCTGTTCGTTCAGAAGCTTGATATTGCGCCCGCAGCTAAGCGCTTCGATCATACTGCCGCTGCGCGCGGCTACGTCTAGGGTGTTTGTGCCGATAGAGCCCGTAGAGCCTAAAACTACCATGAATAGACTATCGCCATCGCGATTGCGCCGAACATATAGCCGTCGATGCGGTCTAAGATCCCGCCGTGTCCCGGAAAGAGCGCGCCGCTGTCTTTAAGGCCCGCCGCGCGCTTTAGATAGCTTTCAAATAGATCGCCTAGTGCGCTAAAGATGACGATCACGATGGTTTTGCTTAAAATTTCAAGCGACGGCAGATTGGTAAAGATGCGCGCGTAAAGAAAGCTTACGATGAGCGCAAGCGCAAGACCGCCTAGCACGCCCTCTACGGTTTTATTCGGCGAGCTAGCGCTTAGCGGAGTTTTGCCGAAGGCTCTACCGATAAAATACGCGCCGCTGTCGCTGGCGATGACGATGAAGATCAGCCAGACGAAGTGAAAGACTCCCAAATCATCGTAAACCGCCCACATCAGAAAGATCGGCGTTACCGGGTAGATGAAAGGAAGCGCGATCTTTAGGCTAGGACCTTTGGTGAAAGCTACGACCGAGACGACGCATACGATCGCTAGGATGCTAACTTTTAACGCCGAGACGAAGGGCTCGTCGGTCTGCGTAAACGGCAGCAGCGCGAAAAATGCAAGCGCGAGCGCCAGCCACTTCTTGCCCTCATCCTCCAGCATCCAAAGCTTCAGGCTTTCGTAAAACGCAAGCACGAGTATCAGCGCAAATATGGCGAAATTTAGCCACCTGGCGTTTATGAGAATTAGAGCTAAAAATACGGCGAGTAAAATGCTTGCCGTGATTATTCTTTGCTTCATAGAATTTCCTTGGAATTTATTTTGAGCAATTATATCGCAAGCTCGCTTATTGCGGCTTTAAAACGCTAATTGTTTTAAAATTTACGTAGTTTACTAAAGCACCTTCGTTGATTTTGACATTTTGACGTTTGGTGTAATCGACGAGATATTTTCCGCCCCCTTTGACGCTGAAATTTACGCAGATTTTAGCGGCCATCTGCACCGCCTCCTCGCTTAGGTTTTGTTTGTTCGTCTTTACGATTACGTGCGCGCTAGGAACGTCTTTGAGGTGAAACCAAAAGTCCTCCTTGCCGCTGTTTTTAAGCAGGCGGATGTTGCCGCGCTCGTTTTTGCCGACGCTGATTTTAAAATCGCCCAGATAGAAGTTCTGCACGTCCTGTTCGCCCTCGCTCTCCTTGCGCCGCTCCTGCACGATACGTTTGCGCGGAAGCAAAATTTCAAGCTCCTGCTCGCTCTGCGCGTTTTGGATCAGCTCGCGCAGGCTTTCGTAAAATTCCAACTTGCTTTTTAGATTTTGCTCCTCCAGGTGCAAATTTGCGCTTTTGTTTCGCAGCCTTTTTGCTTCGGTATACAGCTGCGAGAGCGCGATTTTAGGCGGGTCTTGTATATTAAACTCCACCCGCTCGCCGGCGCGCGAAATGAGCGAAATGTGCCTTTCGTAGTCTTTGATTTTGTATAAATTTTCCTTCAGCAGATCGGCGCGCAGGCTAAAAAACTCGGCCCGCCCCAAAAGCTCGGCCGCGCTTGGAAGCTCCTTTAAGCCTTGGTTCAAAACCTCCGTTTTTTTCTCGATGCGAGCAAGCTTTACGTTTTTTAGCGAGGTGATCTTGCGCTCGTTTAAGCTTTTAAATTCCGCTTCGAAAAAGGCGCTAAAATCCTCTATGCGCGCCGCCTTTTGCTCTTTTATCTCGCGCGGGGGCAGCGGGATCAGTTTTTTGCCGACGCGAATGCTTCTAAAATCGTTATCGAAGTGGCGCAGCGCCTCCAAAATAACCCCCGCCTCATCCGTGATGATGACGTTCGTAAAGCGCCCGGTAAATTCAAAATAGATCTCCGAAACGAGCCTTTTATAGCCCGCGCTAAGCTCGGCGCGAAGGGATAAAATTCTATTATTTTGCGGCACGGCAATATTTAAAATTTTACTTTTCACAAAGCGCTTGGCAAGCACCACGTCAAAGGGCGCCTTGTAGATTTTGCTCTCCACGAAGCCGTCGTTTTTGTGGATGTTCGAGCTCGTTTTGTCCATATCGAAAAACAGCGTCTCGTCGCCGTCGAAGCAAATTTTAAAAAGATTATCGCCCGCGCGCTTTATGTGCGAGATAAATTTTTTGCTTTGCAGATAGTCGCAAATTTGAATTAAGCTTTGATACTTCATACGCGTTAAAATTTCTCTTTGTGGATTTTGGCTAAATTCAGCTTTTGCAGATCGTGCGGGCTCGGGTGCTGTTGCGGTACGCCGAGGGCCAGTATCGCTTCTGCTTTGAAATTTAGCGGAAAGCCCAGCGACTCGCGCAAAAATTCTTCCGAGCTGCGTCCGTCCACGGCGGCGCGCAGCCTTACCTGCACCCAGCAGCTGCCGAGATTTAGCGCGCTTGCGGCAAGGTGCATGTAGCCTAGCGCCACCGAGCAGTCCTCGATCCAGACGTCCTGCTTCTGCGTATCTGCGATCACGACGATCGCGGCTGCGGCCTGTTTTAGCATATCCGCTCCGCTTGCGCGGCACGCGCTTAGCCGCTCAAGCATCCGTTTGTCGCGCACGAGGATAAACTCCCACGGACAGAGCGCGCGTCCCGACGGCGCAAGCAGGCCCGCTTTTAAAATTTTATCCAGCGCCTCGTTCTCAAGCGGCGCATCCGTATATTTTCTGACGCTTCTGCGGTTTGCAAAAATATCTAAAATTTCCATCATCTCGCTCCTTGCGGCTCAATTATACATAAAATTGCAAAAATTTATGATTTTTTAGCTAAAATCGCGCAAATTTAACCGACACGAAGGAGATTTTATGAAGCAGACGATCACGGAGAAAATTTTTAGCGAGCACGTGGGCGAGGCGGTTTTTGCGGGACAGATCATCGAAAGCGCCATCGATATGATCATCGGCAACGACATCACGACGCCGATTTCGATCAAGCAGTTCGAGCTTAGCGGCGCAAAAAAGCTCGCCAACCCGGACGGCTTTGCGATCGTGATGGATCACTACATCCCTACGAAGGATATTTTAAGCGCAAACCAAGCTAAAATTTCACGCGAGTTTGCTTACAAGCACGATTTGAAAAATTATTTCGACGAAAAAGATATGGGTATCGAGCACGCGCTGATGCCTGAAAAAGGGCTCGTAGTGCCCGGCGACGTCATCATCGGCGCGGACAGCCACACCTGTACCCACGGCGCGCTGGGGGCCTTTGCGACGGGTATGGGCAGCACCGATCTTGCTTTTGCGATGATAACGGGCAAGAATTGGTTTAAAGTACCGCCTACGATCAAAGTGGTCTTTCGCGGCAAGCCCGCGCCGCACATCTACGGCAAGGATCTGATCCTGGAAGTAATCCGCCTCATCGGCGTGGACGGCGCGCGCTATAAGGCTTTGGAGTTCTGCGGCGACGCGCTGGAGCATTTGGATATGGATAGCAGATTTTCGCTTTGCAATATGGCGATCGAAGCGGGCGGCAAGAGCGGTATCGTCGCGGTCGATGAGATCACGAAGGAATTTTTGGCAGATAAAAATTTGCGCGCCGAGCCGAAATTTCACTACTCCGACGAGGGCACGAATTATGAGCAAATTTTAGAAATCGACGTGAGCAGGCTCGATCCGGTGATCGCGTATCCGTTCCTACCTAGCAATGGCAAGAGCGTGCGCGAGGCGGTGCGCGATGACATCGCCGTCGATCAGGTATTTATCGGCAGCTGCACCAACGGCAGACTCTCCGATCTGCGGATCGCCGCGCAAATTTTAAAAGGTCGCAAGGTCGCGCGCAAAACTCGCCTCATCATCACGCCTGCGACGCAAAAAATCGCTCTGGCCGCGCAAAAAGAGGGGCTGTGGGATATTTTCGTCGAGGCAGGCGCAGTCGTGAGCAACCCGACCTGCGGCGCGTGCCTGGGCGGATATATGGGGATTTTGGGCGTTGGGGAACGCTGCGTGAGCACGACGAATAGAAACTTCGTCGGCCGCATGGGAGATCGCACGAGCGAGGTGTATCTGGCGAACTCCGCCGTAGCTGCG
>CALHQN010000123.1 GCA_938036585.1 uncultured Campylobacter sp. | reverse complement strand
ATTTTTAGGTATAGTTTTTGCGATTATGCAGCTTACCGGCGAGCAAATTTCTATGATAATGGGCTTTTCTATGGCATCCGTATTGGATCCGCAGACGGGCGTTAGTTCACCCGTGATTTCAAATATCATAAATTTCATCGTAGAATTCGTCGCCGACTGGGGATACTTCGGCATCTACGCGATGATGTTTTTAGAAAGCAGTTTCTTTCCGTTTCCAAGCGAAGTCGTGATGATCCCGGCAGGCTACCTAGCCTCAAAATCGCAGATGAGCTTTGCAATAGCGTTTCTTTGCGGCCTTGGCGGCAGCATTGCGGGCGCGCTATTTAATTACTATCTATGCTATTTTTTCGGTCGTAAATTTATCACTAAATACGGCAAATACGTCGGCATCACCGAGGAAAAATTTGCAAAATTCGAGGCGTTTTTCAATCGCCATGGCGAAATTTCGACCTTTAACTGCCGCTTAATCCCTGGCATCCGTCAATACATCAGCCTCCCTGCTGGACTTGCAAAGATGAATGTCGCGCGCTTCGTGCTATTTACCGGGCTAGGCGCTGCGATTTGGACGCTAATCCTGATGCTTTTAGGCTATTTTATCGGCGAAAACGAAGAGCTCATAAAAAAAGATCTGCATCTAATCACAATCGCCCTGCTTGCTTTCGTGCTTCTTATCTCGTGCATATATCTTTACCGCTTAAAGCGCAAAAAATAGTCTAAATTTACGGCGCAAGATCACATTAAATTTAAGTTAAAATTTCGCTTTTGAAATTTAGCCAGATTTTAACGAAATTTTAGTATTCTTCGCTTTTAAATTTAACCAAAAGGCGTCTGTATTGAACGAGAAAATTTTTAAAATCGCGTTTTTTTTGGTAGTGGTTTGCGCAGGGCTCTATTTTACCTACCCCGTCGAACTAACTCAGGCGCAAAAAATTTCATATCTCAAAAGCTACGGTATCACGCTCATCTTAACCTCTGGCGGTATCGCCATCGGTATAGTTTTGGGCTTTATTTTGGCGTTTTTGAGATTTTTGGACATCAAGCCGATAAGGCTCATCATCGACGAATACGTAGACATCATCCGCGGCACGCCGATCGTAATCCAGTTAATGGTGTTCGTATTTATAATATTCGCTACCTGGTCGAACAACATCCTCTCGGCGATCTTCGCGTTGGGGCTTAATAGCTCCGCCTACGTCGCAGAGATCGTACGCAGCGGCATAAACAGCGTCGATCGCGGCCAGATGGAAGCCGCGCGCGCGATGGGTCTGGGATACGGCACGGCGATGAAAGAGATTGTTTTTCCGCAGGCGATAAAAAACATCCTGCCCGCGCTTGCGAATGAGTTTATAAGCCTTTTTAAAGAAACCTCGGTCGTAGGTTTGGTCGCAATCACCGATCTTACGTTCTTTTCAAAAAGTATGCAGGCGGCGCTTTATACCGTCCAGCCGATACTTTTTGCCGCGGTGATCTACTATGCGAGCGTGAAATTTTTCTCGCTTCTGGTAAAAATGCTGGAGAGAAGGTTAAATAGAAATGATTGAGATCTCAAATTTAACGAAATACTACGGCGAGCTGCTCGTTTTAGACGGCATCAGCAAGACGATAAATAAAGGCGATATCGTAGCGATCATCGGCCCTAGCGGCGGCGGAAAATCGACGTTTTTGCGCTGCTTAAATTTGCTCGAAACCCCGACTAGCGGCACGATCAAAATAGACGGCAAGAACGTGACGGACAAAAACACCGACATTAACGCGATCCGCCGCAAGGCAAGCATGGTGTTTCAGCATTTCAATCTTTTTGCGAATAAAAACGTATTGCAAAATTTAACCCTAGCGCCGATAAAGGCGGGGATCTATACCGAAAGCGAAGCGGTACAAAAAGCCGAGGAGCTGCTAGCTAAAGTAGGTCTTAGCGACAAAGCCTACGCCTATCCGCACAAGCTTAGCGGCGGGCAGAAACAGCGCATCGCGATCGCAAGAAGCTTGGCGATGAGCCCGGATGTTATTTTGTTTGACGAGCCTACGTCGGCACTGGATCCCGAGATGATCGGCGAGGTTTTGGGCCTTATGAAAGAGGTCGCTAAAGAGGGGATCACGATGCTTGTGGTAACGCACGAGATGGGCTTTGCGCGCAACGTCGCAAATAGGATTTTTTTTATGGAGGGCGGCAAGATCGCCGTAGACGATACGCCTAAAAACGTATTTGAAAATCCGCAAAATCCGAGATTACAAGAGTTTTTAAATAAAATTTTAAACCATTAAGAGGGGGAAGAGATGAAAAAATTCATTAAATTTTTAGTTGCGGGCGCTTTACTTTGCGGCTCGCTAGCGGCTAAGGACATCGCTAAAGATACGCTTATCGTAGGCACGAACGCCGAGTATCCGCCGTTTGAGTTCGTGGATGAAAATTCCAAAGTCACCGGCTTTGATACGGATTTGGTAGCCGAGCTTGCAAAGCGCGCGGGCGTGAAATATGAAATTTTAAATATGAGCTTTGATGGGCTGATACCTGCGATTAAAAGCGGCAAGATCGATATGATCGCCTCGGGTATGAGCGCGACGCCGGCTCGCAAAAAGGCGATCGATTTTACTAATCCTTACTACAAGGTCGAAAATTTGTACGTCAAACGCAAGGATGATAGCTCGTTAAATTCCAAAGCCGACTTGCAAGGCAAGCGTCTTGCCGCGCAGCTAGGCACTATTCAGGAGCTTGCGATCAGAGACATCAAAAGCGCCGAGGTTAGCGCTACGGAGAACGTCTTCGTAGCCGTTATGTCGCTGAAGAACAAGAAGATCGACGCGCTTTGCGTGGATTCGTCGGTGGGCTACGAGTATCTTAAGAAAAATGACGATCTCGTAGCGTTTTTTAAAGAATCCGACGGCAGCGAGGGCTTTTCGATCGCATTCGATAAGGGCAAGTATCCCGAGCTGCTCGCTAAATTTAACGCGGCGCTTGAGGAGATGAAAAAGGACGGAAGCTACGAAAAGCTTTTGGAGAAGTATAATTTAAAATAATCCGCAAAATTTAGGCGCAAATTCTGCAATAGGAATTTGCGCCGCCTAAGAGGAATCCTATGAAAAAGATATTTTTAGCACTTGCCATTTTGCTCTGCACACAGAGCTTTGCGGAACAAAAAGATAGATACGGCATCGCCGCATTTGCAGGTCTTGGCGATGACGGCAGAACCTTCGTTTTTACCTTTAGAAAAGCTCAAAAAGATCGCTTCTTCCCCTGCGACTTAAAAAATTTAAACATAATCGCCGCGGGCGCTTCAAGGTGCATAACAGACGCCAAAGAGTTAAGGAAATTCGACAAAGAATATAAAAAAGCTCTCGAGTCCGTGATAAAACCCGGCAAGCGCTACTACGTAAATTTAATCAATCGCGGCAACGACGCCTATGTTTGCGACGTAAGCGATCCTAAAAGCAACCTGCGATTAGACCTGGTAGCGGCGGGATTTGCCGTGCCAATAACCGACGATAGCGAACTACTTTTAAAAGCCGCCGAGGAAGCCAAAGAGGCCAGGCGCGGAATGTATAGCGCAAAATTTTGGGACGTTACCAACTGCATCCTAAACGGCGTACCTATACCTAAAAAAGACGAGGATAAATGAGCGAAATTTATGCGCTTAGCGACGATGCCTTAACGCCGCCGCAAACTATCTTTTCGCAGATAGATGAAATTTTGCGCTGCGGCGTGAAGCTCGTGCAGTACCGCAGCAAGCTCGCCGCGCAGGATGAAGCTTTAATCCGCTCTCTCATCGGCCTTTGCGAAGATTACGGCGCCGAACTCATTATCAACGACGATGCGGCGCTTGCCAAAAGGCTCGGTGCGCACGGCGTGCATATCGGCAAGGGCGACGGCGAGACGGCGCAGGTGCGTGAGTTTTTAGGCGCGGATAAGATCGTCGGCGTTAGCTGCTACGCTGGTCTTGCTCGCGCGCAAAAGGCCGAGGCACAGGGCGCTAGCTACGTAGCCTTCGGCTCTCTAAGGCGCGGCAAAACAAAGCCTGATGCGCCGCTTTGCCCAGATCAGATCGTGCAAGAGGCTCGAAAATCTTTAAACCTCCCAATCGCCGTAATCGGCGGGATAAGCCTAGAAAATTTAGATGAAATTTTAGCCCTCAAGCCCGATTATATCGCGATGGTAGAGGCGATCTACAAACCCGCTTCAATTACGCAGAATTTAGCAAATTTAAAGGAAAAAATGGATGAATATATTTGACGCCGTGATTTTAGGCATCGTCGAGGGGCTGACGGAGTTTCTGCCCGTAAGCTCGACCGGGCACATGATCCTGGCCGCAAAACTAATGGGCTTACAGCAAACCGACACGCTTAAATGCTTCGAAGTCGTTATCCAGCTAGGCTCGATTCTAGCGGTCGTGGCGATGTTTTATAAGCGGCTTTTGGTTGATTTTAAGCTCTGGTGCAAACTTATCGTGGGTTTCATCCCCACTGCAGCGATCGGATTTTTGCTCTACAAAAGCATCAAATCGCTCTTCGCGCCGCAGACCGTCGCCTACGCGCTAATCGGCTGGGGCGTTATTTTTATCGCGGTCGAGCTCTTTCGCAAGGCGCGCCCTAGGGAAGGCGAGCTAGAGCATCTGGATCAAATTTCATACGTTCAGGCCTTTATCATCGGGCTTTCGCAATGTTTTGCGATGGTGCCGGGCACTTCGCGCAGCGGCGCTACCATCATCGCAGGGCTTCTGTGCGGACTAAGCAGAAACCTAGCCGCGCGCTTTAGCTTCCTGCTCGCGATCCCTACGATGTTTGCGGCGACTTTTTACGACGCATATAAAAATTTAGACACCTTTGCGCAAAACTCCGACAATATCACGACCTTTCTCGTAGGCGGCGCAGTGGCGTTCGTCGTGGCGCTTACGGCGATCAAGCTATTTCTAAGCTTCGTCTCGAAGTTTGATTTCATCCCGTTTGGAATTTATAGAATTCTAATCGGCGCGCTATTTTTCGTCTTTGTTTTCTAAGATGCGCTCGCAAATAAAATTTTAAAATTTGGAGATTTTATGGACTCAAAACATGGCGGTCTCCGCGCCTTTTTAACGGAAAAACTCAGCTTTTACGCAGTATTTGGAGGCAGAGCGCTAAACGCATTCCTGCTAATTTTGGCGCTAAATTTCGCCGTTTGGCTTCTAAAAAGCAGTCATATCTCGGCTCGTCCGTTTTTTACTACGGATACGCTGTTTTTCGCAGCTGCGCTGATCTGCGGCGTAGGGATTTTATTTTTGACCCTTTACGCGCTGTCTTTCTACTGCCGCAAGCTCTATAAATTCCTCATCTTCGCGCTATTTGCTCTAAATTTAGCCCTAGCGCTCATGCAGATTTTTTTGATACTCGGCCTGGAGCTTACCTACTCGCACGGCGTGCTAGATGCGATGGTACAAACGACGCCCAAGGAGGCCTTTGAGTTCGCGCACGCGTTTTTAAATTTAAAATTTATCCTCATCGCGGCGGCGGTCTGCGCGGTTTCGCTGATATTTTTAAAATTTCGCCTAGCGATCTGCGCCGAAATAAAGCTCATCCGCGCGGTAAAATACCTTTTTTGGCTCAGCCTATGCGTCTTCGCGGCGCACGCCGCATACGGCACGTACGTCGCTAAAACCTCCAAAATGCGCGCCACGCTCATCATAGCGCTGAATGAAATTCCGCTTTATAATTTCGCCTTCGTTAGCAAAGATTATTTTCAAAAGGATTTCAAAAACGAACGCGAACTGGATGAAATTTACGAGCGTGCCTACGCCTCGCACTCGCATAAAACAGCGCCGAACCGCGTCTCAAACGTCGTTTTCATCATCGGAGAGAGCTTACAGCGAAATTTTATGAGCCTATACGGCTACTATCTACCCACTACGCCGAACTTTCAAGCGCTTGAACGAAGCGGAAATTTAATCGCCTTTAGCGACGTCGTCTCGCCGGGTGCCAAGACCAACGACGTATTAAAATACGTGCTAAATTTTGGAAATTACGAGAGCGAAAAACAGCGTCCGTGGAGCGCAAATCTCGATATAGTCGATTTTGCACGGCTCGCAAACTACGAGACCTTTTGGATCAGCAACCAGGAGCGCTACGGACAGTGGGCGGTCGCAAGCGGCGCGAGTGCGCAGATGACGGATCACTCGGACTTTACGAATCAAATCCCGGTTTACAAATACGCCTACTCGCTCGACGAGGTTATGCTTCCGAGTATAAAAAATTTTAAATCGGGTGCGAAAAGATCACCTCTTGCACGCAAGGACGAAAGCTCCGCCGCAGAGGTAAATGGTACGCAGAAAAAGGATAAATTTTTCATCCTTCATCTGATGGGTTCACACCCAAACTACGAGTTTCGCTATCCAAAAAGCTTTGCTAAATTTAGCGCCGCGGATATTTCGCGCGAGCCGCTTGATGAAAAGCAGAAAAAAGAGCTCGCGCACTACCTAAACACCGTGGCTTACAACGATTTTATCGTGAGCGAAATTTATAAAATTTTTGCGAGCGACAACACGCTGATAGTCTATTTCAGCGACCACGCCCAGAGCCTCTATCAATACCGCGGCAAGCTGATCCATGGCGGCATCAACCGCTTCACGCTCGAAATCCCGCTGATTTTCATGGCGTCGGATAAATTTAAAGAGCAAAACGCTGATCTTTGGGCGCGCATCGCGGCAGCCAAAGACAGGCCGTTTTTAAACGACGATCTCATCCACGCGATCGCAGAAATTTTAGAGATGACCGACCTGCCCGAGTATGATCCTGCCCGCTCGGTAATAAACGCTGATTTTAACGCCTCGCGTCCGCGCATCATCGAGGGGGTCGATTACGATAAGGTTTACAAGCCGCAGAAGGAATTCGGCGAGTAAATTTAGTGAAATTTTGCGCCTTTTAGCTGCGTAAAATTTCGCCTCTTAAAATTTGCACTCTTATTGCAAGCGCTTGCGCTCTAATTTAGCTTTCGCACGGGCGCGGGCGCGTCAATTTTCGCCGCCACAGGCTCTGCGGTAGAATTTCTCGCCGCGGAAATTTGCCAGCAAAACTCGGCTTTGTAAAATTTCAAAATTTGCGGCTAAAATTTCACGGCGTAGAATTTTCCATGCGTTCACGAAATACAAAATTTGCGAAGCTCGTTCAAATAGCGAAATTTTGAAATTTTAAAATTTAGCTGCGCCGAGATTTATCCGCGCGGCACGGAATTCTACCGCTCAAATTCCAAAGCGTAAAATTCCATAAAACAGAATTCTGCCGATAAATTTAGCCCGTAAATTTAAAATTTCAAAATTCCATGCCGCGAAATTTTATGTCGCAAAATCCCGCGCCGTAAAATTTAAAAGCAGCTCTTGCTATAAAATTTCGCGAGCTCAATTTATACTGCCGCAGCGATATTTGCCTGCTACGAAGGTGATTTTATCACGGATCTGAGCGATCTGTCTTAGCGCCTCCGCCAAGAAATCCACGTCGCTTTCGTCGTGGATGAATGAGAAGCTAGCCCGCACCCAAGCGGGTTTGCGCGACATTTCGGTATCGGGCTGCAAACCGAGCAGATCAAAGCCGTAAGGTGCTGCACAGTCGCAGCCTGCGCGAGTCTGGATCTCAAATTTCTGCCCGAGCACCCCGGCTAGCGCGTCCGCACCGAGCCCTTGCATATTAAAAGCAAAGATCGGCACGCGCGGCGCGGTGAGATTGCCGTAAATTTCAATCTCTGGGATCTTTGAAATTTCGCTTATGAAGCGCCTGCAGATAGCCTCTTCGCGCGATTTGATCGCCTCTAGTCCCGCGCTTTTGCGAAGCTTTAGAGCAAGATAGGTTCGCACCAGCGCGATGATGCCGGGCGTGCCCGCTTCCTCCAAGCGCTCCTTGTCGATTATAAAGCGCTGCGTCAGGGCGTCCGCGTATTTGATCGTGCCGCCTCCCGCGAATGTCGGCTCCTCGCCGCGCAAAAGCTCCTTTCGCACCGCCAAAATCCCGCTAGCGCCCACGCCGCCCAAAAGCTTGTGCGCGCCGAAAAACACTCCGTCGCAAAAGCTGGTATCTACGTTTTCGTGCGCGATGAGCGCGCTAGCATCCACAAACAGCCGCCCGCCGTGCGCCTTAAGCATCAAGTAAGCGCGCTTGTAATCAAGCTTTAGCCCCGTCACATTCGATGCCGCGGTAAGTACGCCGTAAATTTCGCGCCCTTTATTTGCGGATAAAATTTCGCCCAGCCGCGCAAAGTCCATCAGCCCGCTTGGATCCGGCGGCACGCGCACGATCTCGCAAAGCCCCTGTCTTAGGCTAATCTCAACGGAATGATGCTCAAAAGGCGAAATGATAAAAAGCGGCAGATCTTTTAGACTCTCGCGCCGCAAGCCCAGCCTATCTCGCGTCGCGGGCGGCAGGTAGATGCCTAGAATTTCCCAAAGCTTCTTAATCGCCGCAGTCGCGCCAAATCCGCACGAGATCAGATAGTAGCGCTCCTCACAGCCCAGAAGCTCTTTGATTTTGGCCCTTGCGTTTTCGTAGTAATCGCTCGTAATCTCGGCGTTGGCACCGCCTGCGGAGTGGACGTTGGCATACGTTGCAAGCACGCGCTCGATCTCCGCTTCTATAGGGCGATACGCAAGGCCCGAGGCGGCAAAATCGAAGTATTTGACCCCCTCTTTTAAGATGATATTTTCTTTGATCGTTTCAAAATCCAAAGCGCGACTCCAAAATTTTTGCAAATTATATCCAAACTCGCTAAAATTACGCCCGCAAGGAGGGCGAAATTTACGAGTTAAAAGACACGGCGCGAAATTTAGGCGATGCCGGTATCGACGCGATTTTGCAGTTTCATTTCGTATTTGACGAGATCGGCTGCATAAGCGGCTACGCGGACGTTTTCGAAGCGATCGAAAATGAAATTTTGCTCTGCTTTGAACGTCTCGGCGAGCGTTTTAAATTCGGCGGCGAGCACGAAGAGCAGATCAAAAAAGCGCTGATGAAATTTGCTAGAAGCGACCGCAAAAAAATAGGAATTTCAAAAATCTTACCGCGATTTACGGCGCAAAAAATAACCGCAGATCTCATAAACGCGAAGTTTTTAATCACCGAAAAATCAAGCGAGCAAAGGACGCAAAAAGGGCGCAAAAACGACCGCCTCCCGCGCGCGCTGCGCCGCTACCATATCACTGACAAGGTCCATTTTAGCAGCAACTTTGCGAGGTTTTGGTTTAGATTTATCGAGCCGAACCTGTCCGCGCTACGTCTGGGCGAGATAGGGCGCGTACTAAGCCTAATCAAAGCGGATTTCAACGCCTACGCTGGGCTCGGGTTTGAAATTTTAAGCAAAGAGCTGCTCGCGAAGTATCTAAATTTAGAGATTTCGCAAATTTCAAGCTTTTGGAACAAAGAGGTCGAGATCGATATCTACGCGAAATTTGAGAGCTTTTGCGTCGCGGGCGAGTGCAAATACAAGGAGCGAAAAATTTCAAAAAACGTGCTAAACGAGCTAATGCTCAAATGCGAAAAAGCTGACCTCGCGCCCGATCTGCTCGCGCTGTTTTCCAAAAGCGGCTTTAGCGGCGAGCTGCGAAGCCTAAAAAGCGATAAAATTTTACTCTTTTCGCTAGAGGATTTTAAAATTTTACTTTGAACTGCGCGCTAAAAAAGCCCGATGGTAGCGCATATAATTACACGCCCAAGCAAATCGCTTGGGCGTGCTTTTAGAACATGTATCGCCTTAAATTTAGAATTGCCGGGCTACAATCAATATAAAATTCCGCCGCTTGAAATTTTAAAGCGGTGGAATTTTGTGAAATTTCAGCTCGCGCGGACGACTGCGCTGCGCGCGACTTGCACTACCGCAAGCAAACTCGCGCTGCTCGCGCATAAACCTCGCGCCATAAATTCCTCAAATTTAGACTATTTTTTCACCTTGATCACGTATGGCACCGATTTGATCACGCCTTTGGAAAAGAGCGTCTTGGTGTCCGCATACACGGCGTCAAGCTCGGCTTTTGAGACGTCCGCATCGCTTACCTGCACGTCCTTGTCGTAGTATTTCTCGATCACGTCGATCGCGCCCTTTTGATCGCTCGGCGAGAGAGCCTTCAACTGCTTTAAAACCAGCGCCGATTTGATAAACGCACTCTTGCCGTGCACCGGCGCAAAGATCAATTTTACGTTGCTGTTGCGAAGGTGCTTCGTGATCCTCTTCATCTCCTCGGCGCAATACGGGCACTCCGGATCGCCCACGATGTAGGTCACGAAGGGATTGTTTTTATCAAACGACTCGATATAGGCAAATCTCTCAGGATCTATGCTCTTTAACAGCTCAAGTGCGGCGGCGTCCCTGGTGTCCTTTAAAATTTGAGTTCTCATCTTAAACAGCGCCGCATCCGCCGCGTCTGCAAGCTTAGGCTCCTCTGTTACCGCCACTAGGCTTTTGCCGTCGTCGCTAGCCAAAAACGCCTCTTTTTTATCGCCCGAGCGGACGATCAGCAAATTTAGCCCGTTTAGCGAGTTTAGCTTGTCGATCGAGATGAGCTGAGCGTTTTTATCATTTAGACTTTGCTTTAGGTTTTTTACGAATTCCGCTTCGTTCGCATTCGCACCGAGCACAAAAGCCGCACACGCAGCCAAAACGTAGATGATTTTTTTCATAGCTTCCCTCCCCTTAAAATTTCGCCAATTATATCAATTTAAAATAAAATTTGTTATAATCGCGCCCTATCAATTTAAGGAGAAATTTATGGCTTATTCAATGGGCGATCTAAAAAAAGGTCTAAAAATCGAGGTGGACGGAATTCCGTTTAAAATCATAGAATACCAACACGTAAAACCGGGAAAAGGGCCAGCTTTCGTGCGCGTTAAAATAAAATCTTTCATCGATGGCAAGGTGCTTGAAAAGACCTTCCACGCGGGCGATAAATGCGAGGCGCCAAACCTCGAAGATAAGCAGATGCAGTATCTCTACGACGACGGCGAAGCGTGTCAGTTCATGGATACCGATAGTTACGAACAGATCGCGATCAGCGATGAGGACGTGGGCGAGGCGAAAAAATGGATGCTTGACGGCATGATGGTGGACATTATGTTTTATAACGGCAAAGCGATCGGCGTCGAGGTTCCGCAGGTCGTGGAGCTTAAGATCGTAGAAACCGCGCCGAATTTCCGCGGCGATACGCAGGGCAGCAACAAAAAGCCCGCCACGCTTGAGACCGGCGCCGTGGTACAGATCCCATTTCACGTACTCGAAGGCGAGGTCATCCGCGTTGACACCGTCCGCGGCGAGTATATCGAGCGCGCAAATAAATAATCCCCCCCCCCTGTTTTTGCGAAATTTTGATTTCGCAAAAATTCCTCTTTCTTTTGAAATTTATAAACTCCGAGCGATAAATTTAAACCGCGATCGTCGCGTAAATTTTGATTAAAATGGCTTTTCGAATTTGCCGCAGCGTGGATCATTTAATCTAAATTTTGCGTAGCGCCGATCTGGCAAATTTAGGATGGTTTTACGATTAAATTTACGGATTTGAAATTTGAGTATAAAAAACGCCCGAAAGCAAATCTTGCGACCCGCTTTCGGGCTTTGAGCTAGGCTGCAACTTTAATTAGATTTAAAATTTCACCTTCACTTGGGAAACGAGGCTTAGCAAAATCTTTATTGAAGAAAAGCTTTCTGCCGTCAACTTCTACTAGAAAGTCTCCGCTGCCACCAGGGGCTAACTCGACAACCGCATCCTTATAGACGCTCGTTATTTCATCTCTCACACGGAGAGCTTGCGGTCTATAAGATCAAGAATTACAATAAGTAATTACAACCTTCATCTTTATTCCTTTCTAAAAAAGTGCCACATTCTAGCAGAACTAGCTTAAATTTTAATATAAAGGCTCAATTTCACGCGCCTCAGCATTTAAAAATTTATGAGCGAAATTTCGTCGTTTGCAAAGCTTGGAATTTCGCTGCCGCGGGCTTAAGGCTAGTCCTTAAATTTTAAAATTTTATCGTAGCAGAGATAAAAATCGCAGCCGCGCGCGTGGAATTTCTTATCGCCGTGAAAGTGTTCGAAATACCACCGCTCAGGCCTTACGAGCTCAAAGATTCTCTCTAAATACTCAGACGTTTTATCGAAAGTACTTTTGCCGCACCAGAGGTATTCTTTTAAAAATTTCATCGCAAACCCCGGCGCCGTGTGGCTTAGCACCGCATCGATCCGTCCGCCCGCGGCGATGAAATCGCGCGCATTTCGCATCGCGTAGCTAAACTCCTCCTCGCTCGGAATCTCGCGCGCCCACCAGCTAAGCCTCGGTATCCGATGCGCCTTATCGACGCTAAGCGCACCACCGAAGCATAAAAAGCGCCGCCCCGCGATCTCGTAAATTTCGCCGCGTCGCAGCCAAAATATGTTTTCGCCGCCTACGCCCACGGTGTCGCCAAATTTTCGCTTGCGCGGCAGCTTATCCAACATATCGAAATTTTCGTGGTTGCCGTCGATAAAAAGAAGCGTGGCTGGGAAATATCTTTCTATATTTTTACGCGCTAGAAGCTCATTTATCCGCTCGCTCCGAAATAGCCCGAAATCCCCGAGCACGATGACGAAATCATCGGCGCCAAGCCCGCTAGTAAAGGCTTTGCCCGTGATTTTGCCGATCTCGTTTATGCCGTGCGTATCGCCGCAAAGATATATCATCTGCTTCCTTTTTTGCTTCTCTTTAAATTTAACTCGCCGCACTTTGCCGCAACCCGTGCGAATGGAATTTTAAGCGCTAAATTTACCCGCTGCGTCGTGTAGATCGCAATCGATGCTCCGAGCCGCAGCCGCGTAAATTTAAAGCAGCGGCTTCCGATTTTAACTTTCGCGGCGCGAATTTTAGCTGCAAAATCCGAGCAAATCCAACCCCGCTTGCTACCGTTAAATTTTAAATTTAGCGGCAAATTTCGCAACAAGCCGCGTAAATTTAAAGATTAAATTTAGAGCTTGCTGCGCAGCTGTCCCGCCAAAGCCGCGCCGATCCGCTCGTAGCCCGCTTTTTGCAGATGGATTTCGTCGGGGCGCACGAGTCCCATGCTGCGCCAGCCGCTCCAGCCGCCGTCCTCGTTCATCAGCCCTGCGACGTCGTAAAACATCGTCCCCTCATCGCGCGCGAGCTTGGCTAGCACGGCGCTAGCCCTGGCAGCGCTCGGCACCTTCGGACTGCGCGGCGGCGCTACGAGCAGGATTTTTGCACCGGGGCTTGCAGAATGGACGCTACGGATAAGCCCGCGGATGCTCTGATAAAATTTTTGCTCGTCAAAGCGCGGATCCATCGCGTCGTTGGTGCCGTAGGCGATAATTACGAGATTGTATTTTAGCTTTGCAAAATCCCTGTTGAAAGCGCCCGTGCCCCACTTTTCGTAGATGTTGCTAAACGCTCCGTTGCTCGCGCACGAATCGGCAAAGCGCGCATTTTTGCGGTAAATTTTATACCCGCCCAGTTTCGCGCCGTCTCTAAGCGCCGTGATCGTGATCGGAAAGCTCAGCCTAAATCTCGAATACTCCCACGCGTCCTGCTCTTTTTGCGAGATATATAGACTCTTGCCGCTTGCGTCGCGCACCTTAAAGATTTCGCCCGCCTGCGCGTCTTTGTGTAAAATTTCAACTTCAAAATCGCCGCTGAGTTGCTTTAGCTCGATCTGAACGCTCGCGCCGTTTTTCGCCGTCGCGATCACGCCGCAAAGCGGGAAGTCCGGATCCTGCTCGGTGCGAGACGAGATCACCTCAAAGCCCTTTTGCTTAAAGCTCACGTTTTCGTTCGCATGGTATCTCGGCATCATCGCAGGCACGAAGCCGACGCTGTTTTGCACAAAGAAATTCCGCCTAAAAGCATCTATCAGCGCGTCACTACCCAGATGCGAATCGCCGAAAAATTTCACCCCATACCCCGCATACGGCGCCCCGCCTGCGGCATCGCCGCGCGCTGCACATCCGCACAGCAAGGCGGCCATTAAAATCGTAATAAATTTACTCAACTTCTATCCTTGATAAAATTTCTTTCGCGACGCTCTCGCAGCCCTCTTTGCTCATGTGAATGCCGTCGTCTTGACGCACGCGCACGAGAGAGGAGCCTCTTTTTAGGTAGGTTTTGAACTTACCGTTTTCGCACACGAAAGGGCTCGTCTGCATGAAATACCCGCCGAATTCCTCGCTGGCGCCCGCGTAAATTTTATTTAAAATTTCTATTTTCTCCTCAAAATCGGCCTTTTGCATGCACGGCATCGCGATCCAAAACACCCCCGCGCCGTGCGAGTGCGCCGTATCGTAGATCTCGCGCACTCTCGAGGCGTAAAACTCCCGCCAGCGCGGCGTTTTGATGCCATAGCTCTTGCCGCCTGCGCGGTACTCCCAGACGTCGTTAGCGCCCAGAAGCACGACTACGAGCTTAACGCCACCGTTTTCGCGAAGCGCGGTATCGAGCGTTTTTTGCCAATCGAAAGATTTTTTACTCGCAAGCCCCGTCGATTGCTTGCTAAGATCGATCACCTTTAGGCTTCGCTTCGGGAAAAATTTCTTAGCGTTCATCCCCACGTATTGCATCAGGCTGTCGCCGATAAAAAGCACGCCGTCGCCCTGATTTAGGCGGATCTTGCCGTCTGCGGTAAGTAAAATTTTAGCGCTCTGCGGCGCGTTCGCTCCCGCCTGCGAAGCAAAATTTTGCGCCGTGGAGTTTAGCTCGCAACCCGCGCCGCTGTCGCACAGCTCTGTCTTTTGCGCAAGATTTGGCGCAGAGGAGTTTTGCTCCGCCGAGCCCTCGCCGCTTAAATTTAGATCATCAGACGACGAAGCGCGCGCGGAGAGATCGCTGGCTGCAGAGCTTGCACCGCTTAAATTTAGATCCGCGCCCGTTTGCGTCTGCGCTGCCAGCGTCTGAAACTCCCGCAACTGCGGCTCTAGCGAGGCGATCTTATCAGGCGCGGGATTTTTCGGCTCTGTGCTTTGCGGCTCTGCATTTTTAGAAGCGAAATTTTCCGCCTCCGAATTTTTCGGATCGAAACTTTGAGGGTTTAAATTTTGCAGCTCCGCGACTTGTGATTTCGCAATTTTAGGCTCGGAATTTGAAGCCTGATCTGTAGCGGAATTTTGCAGCGCCTGCTCCGCGCGCGCAGAATTTTGAATAGCGGCCTCGCGCCCCTGGCTTTGCGCGGAAGCCGTTGCCGCAGAGCTAGAAACAGAGCTTTGCGGCGCGGAATTTTGCGATTTAAAATTTTTCTCTTCTTGCAGATCTTGTGCGCCGTAAATTTCAGGCTGAGCTTTACGCGAAATTTCGATGTCGCGTTCGCTTTCTTCTAAGTCCTGCCGCGAGGCGAGCTTCTGCGCGCGATCCATAAAACCCTGCACTCGCTCGCTAATAGCTTCGTAAATTTCGCCGCCTTTAGCAAACGAGCTGCCGCGCAGCGCCTCTTCCAAGCCAAAATCGTTGTGAAATCTCTGCTCCAAATAGTAGATCAAGGAATTTTGCATAAAAAACGCCGCAAAAATCAGTGCAAAAAATATCGTCGAAATAAATTTAACCATCTAAAATCCCGCGTAGATGAAATTTGGAATCCCGCTCGGCATCAGCGCGAAAATGAGCGTGAAAATCGCGCCCAGAAGCAGCGCCTTCGGCAGAAAGGAGACGCCCGAGAAAAATTTTACCAGCCAGCCCT
>CALHQN010000122.1 GCA_938036585.1 uncultured Campylobacter sp. | reverse complement strand
CTCGAATGTCGATTCGCTTGATGAGGGCGCGTTAAGCGCGGTCGAGCGCACAAAAGGTAGCTTTCCAAAGGTCGAAAAGGATATGGAATTTAACTTTAGCATAAAGTATACGCTAAATTTTAACTAGCTTTAAAGCTTATTCTCCAAAGTTCCTACAGGGCGGTGAAATTTTAAAATTTGCCGCCCTTACCGCTTTAACTTAGCTCGTAAAATTCTATCTCGGCAAAGTAAAATTTTAAAATTTTACCGCCCTTGCCGCCGCTTCCATTGCTTCGCCGCATGAGCTTTGCGAACGGATTTGGGCACCGTTAAATTTTAAAATTTAGCTGGGTTGAAATTTTGTCTTTTTAAATTTAGCTTGGGCGCCTGCCGCAAAGCGCTAAATTTTAAACTAAGCCGCGAAATCGCTCGGAAATTCTACTGTTTTTAATGGAAAATTCACTATAATTTTGCCCAAAATTTAAAGAATCAAAGGAAAGCTATGACGGACGTTTACGATCTAGTCGTCATCGGCGGCGGCCCCTGCGGGATCGCCTCGGTTGTCGAAGCGAAGAGAAATGGCCTGGCGCGTGTGTTGCTGCTCGAAAAGGGCGACAACCACTCCCAAACCATCAGGCAGTTTTACAAGGACAAAAAGCGCGTGGATAAAGAATACAAGGGGATGGACGGCGAAACTCGCGGCTCGATCTCGTTTGAAACCGGCACGAAGGAGAGCGTACTGAATTACTTCGACGAGCTGCTGGACAATGACAAGATCGATACAAATTTCAAAAGCGAGGTCGAAAAGATCGAAAAGCACGGCGCTGATCCGTTCTGCATCACCACGGCAAGCGCAGGCTATCGCGCGCATAACGTTATCATTGCGATCGGCAGAATGGGCAAACCGAATAAGCCCGCCTATAAAATTCCGCCGTCCATTACGCAGCGGGTAAATTTCAACCTCGATAAATGCACGATCAATGAAAAAATTCTAGTCGTTGGAGGCGGTAACTCAGCCGCTGAATACGCTATAGCGCTATGTAAAACCAATGTCGTGACGCTTTGCTACCGCAAGCCAAAATTTACCCGCCTAAACGAGACGAACGAAAACGACATCAAGCACGAGGTCAGATACGGCAACATCATCTTGCGCCTAGGCATCGATATCGCAGCGCTTGAGAATGAAAACGGCAAGGTGCTCGTTAAATTTGAAGACGATACAGAGCTCGTGTTTGACCGCGTGGTCTATGCGATCGGCGGCACGAGCCCGATCGATTTTTTGAAAAAATGCGGCATCGCATACGACGAAAAGGGCGTGCCGATCGTAGATGAAAACCTGCAAACCTCCACAAAGGGGCTCTATGTAGGCGGCGATCTGGTCACGAGCAGCGGCGGCTCAATCGTGGTGGCGATGAATCATGCCCACACCATGATCAAAAACATCCGCAAATGAGGCTTTATCAGCAGAAAAAGGGCTACCGCTACACGAGCGATACGATTTTTTTGTGGAATTTCATTAGAACGAGAAATTTAAAAAACGGGCGGAATTCTGCGGTAAAAGAGGGCGCAAGCGACGTTTCGAAAGCGGAAGGCGGCAAGAGCGGAGCTTGCTGCGCGGCGGAGTTTAATCCGCGAGCGATCTGCGGCGACGTGCTCGACGTGGGAGCTGGGTGCGGTATTTTAGGGCTTTTGTTAAAGCGGGATTTTGAGAGCATTAATCTAAGCTTGTTAGAAATTCAAGAGCGAAATTTAGAAATTCTAAGGTTAAATTCTTTGCAAAACGATTTGCCTGCCGAGATTTTGCACGCGGATTTCGCGGAGTTTAAAAGCGAAAAACGCTTCGATTTCATCGTCTCAAATCCGCCCTTTTACCGCGAGCGCATTTCGCTTAGCAAAGAGCCTCACACGGCGCTTAGCAAAAGCGCTTCGAGCCTTAGCTTGCAAAGCTTTATAAGATCGGCAAACTCCCATCTTAAGCCTGACGGCGCGCTGATTTTTTGCTACGATGCGGGCAAGATCGGTAAAATTTGCGAAATTCTGGCTAAGCTTAAGCTAAATTTAGTGCGGCTCGGCTTTGTCTATCCAAGCTATGATAAAGCCGCCAAGCTCGCGCTTATCGAGGCTCGCAAAAACTCGCGCGCGCAGTGCGAAATCATAGCGCCGCTTTACGCCAGCGCGCAGGGCGAGCGCACCGAGCAAGCCCACGCGATCTACAAAAGCGCGGATCTAGCGAGCGTGGATTATGAGTGAGTTCGGCTTTAGCTTCGATGCGAGCGCTTGCGAACGCTGCGGCGGCAAGTGCTGCACGGGAGAGAGCGGCTATATCTGGATAGACGAGAGCGAGATCGCAGCTTTAGCGGCAAAATTTAAAATTTCGCCCGCGGAGCTTAAAAGGATATATTTGGACAGGGTAGGCGCTAGATTTAGCGTAAAAGAAAAGCCCTTTGAAGGCGGTTTGGCGTGCGTGTTTTTTGACGAGGCGCAGCGCAACTGCGGGATTTACGAGCTGCGTCCGAAGCAGTGCCGCAGCTTTCCGTTTTGGGAATATTTTAAAACGCATACTAAAGAATTGGAGGAAGAATGCATCGGGGTAAAATTCTAAATAAATTTTTGATCATTTCGGCGCTCTTTGCGGCGCTTAACCTAAGCGCGGCGGACGGCGCTATTAAATTTAACGGATCGAGCGCCGCCGCAAACGGCGATAATAACCTGATTTTAGATGAGAAAACAGCGGAGCTAAATTTAAACCGCAGCATAGCGGACGCGGGGTATGAGCAAAAACAGCGCCGCTCTAAGCCAAAGCGCGGCGTAAAAGGCGGCGCTAAAGATGCCGCAAAAATAGACGCTGCGAGACAGGACGCTTTAGATCACGGCGTGAGCGAGAAAGATATTACGCAAGAAAGACTTAAGCGCGCGATGAAGGCGCAGGCAAACGCGGAGCTAAATTTTGACCTTTTAACGGCGATGGAGCTAGCCTACAAAGACCCGCTCGCATCGATGCTCTTATACGAAAAGGCGTATCAGAAAACAGGCTCGTCCGTCTATCTTTTAGAGGCGCTAAAGATGGCGTTTGCGATCAAAGATCGGAAAAATACCGAGCGCTATTTGAAGCTCGGAGAGAAGAGCTTGGCGGATGATTCCGAATATCTGCGCGTAAAGATCGGCTATTATCTGGGCAAAAAGGCGAACATAGACGCAAATACCGTGGCGCTTAAGCTCGTTACCGTCGATCCTAGCGCGCGTAGCTACGCGATCTTGGCGGCGACATATTACGCGATGGAAAATTACGAGCTCGCGAGGCAATATTTTGAAAAGGCCTACGGGTTAGACAAAACGGATGAAAATTTGATCCGCCTTTGCGACGTGCTGCTAAATAAGCTAAACGATTCGGATTCCGCCATCCGCATCATCGAGACGCATAGGCGCATTTACGGCTGCGGAAGCGGTATCGCGTGCGAGCTGCTAGCCGACGTGTACCGCGCGGATAAGCGCTATTTGGATGTCGCCAAGATCGATGAGGCGCTTTACGAGGCGAAGGGCGATACGAAATTTTTAGACGATATGATCGCGATATATTATTATTCAAACGACTTTGACAAGATCATCGAACTGCTTAAAAAATATGACTACAAACCCGAGCTTTTGATCGATGCCTATGCGCGCAAGAAGGACTACAAAACCGCGATCAAAATGGCTCGCGACGAGTTTATAAAAACGAAAAACTATGATTTTTTAGCGATCGAGGCGATCTACGAATATGAAAGCGTCGGCAAAAATGTGGACGCCAAGACCCTATCTAGCGTCGTGGAGAAGTTTGAAAATATCGCGCCGCAGCTTAAAGACCCCGTGCATCTAAACTACTACGGCTACATTTTGATCGATCACGATCTGGACGTGAAAAAGGGGATCGACTATGTCCAAAAGGCGCTTAAGATCGAGCCCGATTCGCCATACTACATCGACTCGCTTGCTTGGGGATACTACAAGCTTGGCGAATGCGACAAGGCAAAGCAGCAGATGGACAGGATCAAAGACGCAGAATTTTTCGAATCCCCCGAAGGCAAGGAGCATATAATGGCGATCGATGCGTGTATGCACGGCGGTAAAAGCTCCACTCCGCAAAGCCCCGTAGCGCAAAATCCCGCCGCGCAGGGCGCCGTCTCGCAAAGCTCGGCAGCTCAAAATTCTACTCCGCAAAGCTCGGCCGCAAATTCTATAAATTCCGCTGCGCAAACTCCAGGTAAAAATCCCGGAAATCTTGCGCCGATAGATTCCGCAAAGCATGAGCCGCCCTCGTCAAATTTACCCGAGACGCGCCCTACAAATGGGAGCGTGCAGTGATTTTAGACGAAATTTTAAAGCGCACCCGCGAGGATCTGGCGCTTCGCAAAGAAAAGCTGCCCGAGGATCTGCTCGGTCGCTCGCTAAGCGCCAATCCTTACGAGCCGCGTGACGTCATAAGCGCGCTTAGAAGCGACGAGAAGGATCCGCTTCGCATCATCTCCGAGATCAAAAAGGCAAGCCCGAGCAAGGGGATCATCCGCGAGGATTTTGAGCCGCTAAGCCTTGCCGTGGAGTACGAAAATGCAGGCGCCAGCGCCTTTTCGGTGCTTACCGAGCCGCATTATTTCAGAGGCGATTTGGAGTTCATCCCGCAGATCCGCCGCTACACTCGTACGCCCATTTTGCGCAAGGATTTCATCATAGATCGCTATCAGATCCTCGAAGCGCTGGTTTACGGCGCGGATTTTATCCTGCTGATCGCCAAAGCGCTTGAGCGGAAGGAGCTAAGAGAATTGCTCGAATTTGCCCGCAGGCTAGGGCTTGAGGTGCTGTGCGAGATCCACGATAAGGACGATCTGAAAAAAGTGGTCTTCGCAGGTGCGGGTATTATCGGCATCAACCATCGAAATTTAGAGACTTTCGAGGTCGATACGAGCCTGAGCGAGCGGCTGATCCCGCTGATTCCAAACGGCAAGATCATCGTAGCCGAAAGCGGCCTACACTCGCACGAGCAGCTTAAAAGCCTGCACGAGGCGGGCGTCGATGCGTTTTTGATCGGCGAGCATTTTATGCGCCAAAATGACGTAGGCGCGGCACTGCGCGAGATAAAGCTCGGCGCGAGCGGCAAAATTTAAATTTGGCTCGTTTGATCGCGCAAGCTTAAACCCGAAGCGAGCGGTTAAATTTAGCGAACGGAGCGAAATTTTAAGGCAGTAAATTTTAAAATTCGGCGGACTTTAAAATTTAACGGCTCTTTAAATTTAGCGCCGCGGCGCGATCTCATATCGCACATCGCGCGAGAATTCACGCTGCGCTTTGGCATCGTGAGTTTGTTATTGCGCGCCGTGCGAGCGGTTGCGGAGTGAGGTTTAAATTTATGTCTTTCGTTTGTATAGCTTTCCGTCGCATCACGAGCTGTTGCAAAAGCGCGGGTTTAAATTTAGCTTTACGTTTGCGAAGCTTCGCGCGTGGGGTTGCGCTTGTAGCATTGAGCGCCGAGAATTGCGCGTCTATCGTAATGCCTTGTATGTCTAGCGCTTCGGTATTGGCGATTGCGCGGCGCCGTAAATTTAATCGCAGCTCGCGATCTAAGCCGCCTTGGCTGCGATACGCCGCGATTAAGCCGCAGCTATGATATGACCGCGCCGCGTTAAATTTTACCGCACGCCACATCGGCGAGCGCCTAAGATTTGTTATAATGCGCCGCGCAAACGACCGTGTAGATTCGATATCGCAGCCGTGTAGGCGTACGTGCGCTTTGGCATCGCGAGCTTGTTATCGCACGCCGCGCAAACGGCTACGGTGCGGATTAGACGCTATGTTTGCCGCGCGATGAGTGTTCGCCAAATGCGCACCAACGTCCGCCGCGGGCTTTGATCCGCAGAGTGCGTATTGCGCCGAAGTGCCCCGCGATTGCAAAGCATGTCGCGTCCCGTCGCGTGCATAATTCCACGCCGCGCGAGCAAGCGCAAGACGCGTAAATTTAAAATTCTATGAAATTTAGAAGTTTTAAATTCCAAATTTCATAGAATTTTGCGAAACGCAAATTTTAAAATTCCATAGAATTTTTGGAATTTCAGAAAGGAAAAGAGATGGATTATCTTTGCGCCCCTTGGCGAAGCGAGTATTTTACCGAAAAAAGAAGCGGCTGTCCCTTCTGCGACGCGGCGGCGGATGCGGCGTTCGACGATCGTAACGGCGTGCTTTTTCGCGCGCGGCACTGCTTTGGGGTGATGAACCTCTACCCATATAGCCCGGGCGCGTTTATGGTCATACCTTACGAGCATGTCGATAATATCGAGTGTCTTAGCGACGATGCGTGGGCGGAGATGAGCCGCTACGTACGCGCCGGAGTGGGGATTTTAAAGCGCACGTTGGGCGCAAACGGCGTAAATATCGGCATGAACCTCGGCGCCGCCGCGGGTGCGGGTATCGCCGAGCACGTGCACTATCATCTCGTGCCGCGGTGGCAGCGCGATACGAATTTCATCACGACGATCGCAAACGTCCGCGTAAACGGCGTTTCATTCGCCCCGCTTTTTGAGAAGCTCAAGGCGGCATTTGTAGAATTAAATTTAAAGGAGTGATAATGATCAGCGTAGAGCAAGCGATCGAGGATCTGAAAAACGGCAAGATGCTCGTTATGGTCGATGACGTCGATCGCGAGAATGAGGGCGATTTGGTGTTTGCGAGCACCTTTAGCAGCGCAGAGAAGGTAAATTTTGCGATCACGCACGCTCGCGGAGTGTTGTGCGTGGCGCTTAGCCCGCAGATTGCGGAGCAGCTAGATCTAAATTTGATGGTCGATAAAAACACTTCGAGCCACGAGACCGCTTTTACCGTCACGATCGACGCGAAAGACGCCAAGACGGGCGTAAGCGCGTATGAGCGCAATATGACGATCGAGCTGATGTCGCGCGTAGGCGCTCGCGCGGATGATTTCGTCCGCCCTGGGCATATCTTCCCGCTCATCGCCAAAAGCGGCGGCGTGCTCGCTCGCACGGGGCACACCGAGGGCTCTACGGATCTGTGCCGCTTGGCGGGGCTTTCGCAAAGCGCCGTGATCTGCGAGATCGTCAAAGACGACGGCGATATGGCGCGCAGGGACGATCTGGAAAAATTCTGCGCGCAGCACGGCATCAATATGATCTCGGTCGCGCAGATCGTGCAGTACCGCCTAAAACACGAAACGCTCGTTAAATTTAGCGAGCCAAAAAGCGCTTTGCTGTGCGGCGAGGCGGCGAAATTTTACGACGTGAGCGATCACGAGGGCAACGAGCACCGCGCCTATATTTTCGGCGAGCCCGAAAAGGGCGCGCAGACGAATGTGAAATTTCATAAAATTTCAAGCGATCTGGAGTTTTTAAGCGATACGAAATTTAACGATTTCATGCGCGATCTGGGCATTTTGCGCAAAGAGGGCGGCGTGCTTTTGATGCTAAAATCCGCGCAAAATCGCGCCGATTTTAAGAGTTTCGGTATCGGAGCGCAAATTTTAGCGCATCTGGGCGTTAGAAAAATCAAAATTTTAAGCAAGAGCGAGCCGAAAGACTACGCGGGGCTTAGCGGATTCGGGATCGACATAGTTTGATAGCTCATATCGATTTGGACAGCTTCTTCGTCTCTGTAGCGAGGCTTGCCGATCCCGCGCTTGCGGGCAAAAAGATCGCAGTCGTCGGAGGCGGCGACGAGGAGATTTTCGGGGGCAAGAGCGAGCTTGGCAGCGTGATTTTAAGTGCGAGCTACGAGGCCAGAGCGGAGGGCGTGCACTCGGCGCAGCCCGTTAAAATCGCGCTCGGACTCTGCCCGCAGCTGATTTTGGTGCGCTCGCAGCACGGCGAATACCGAAAAATTTCACGCGAAATTTATGAGTTTTTACTAAGCTTTACGCCCGAGATCGAAAAATTTAGCATCGACGAGTTTTTTCTAAATTTACGCGGTACGCCCTACGACGCAGACGCGCTGAGCTTTGCCGCGTTTTTACAAAGCGAGATTATGCGCCGCTTTAGCCTTCCGTGCAGCGTAGGCCTTAGCGAAGCAAAACTTATCGCAAAGCTCGCCACCAGCCTTGCCAAGCCCTTCGGCGTGCGGCAAATTTTAAAATCACAAATCGCGCGCGAGCTATCCGCCGTGCCTGTGGCAAAATTCCCGGGCATCGGCAAAGCGGCGCAAAAAACGCTCGGCAAATACGGCATCATAAGCTTCGGCGACGCGCTAGGGCACAGAGAAATTTTTGAAAAGATGGGCGCAAACGGCAGGAAAATTTTCGCAGCCCTTAGCGGCGAGGACGAGGGCGAGGTCGTCTCAAAGCGCGAGCGCAAGAGTATCGGCTTTGGGCGTAGCTTCGCGCCGTGCGCCGATCGGGACGAGCTGCGGCGTAAAATTTTAATTTTGGCGCGCCATTTGGCGGGCGAAGTGCTCGCAAGGGGGCTAAAGCCCGCGACGTATGATCTAAAGATCCGCTACAAATCGCGCGAGGAGTTTTCGCATCAGATCAGCCAGGATAGGGCGTTTAGCCTAAGCTTGCTGAGCGAGACCGCGCTTGAACTGTTTAGGCTCTGCGACGTGAAAAAAGGCGCACAGATAATCCACGTAGCGCTAAATCTTTCAAATTTCGGCGGCAGATCAGGCGGCTCGCTACTTTTTGGCGAGATCGATAAAAAGCAGCAGAGCTTGGATCGATCTTTAAGCAGGATTTGGGAAAAATTCGGTATCGAAAAGCTGAAAAAAGCGAGCGAAATTTGATTAAATTTAAAGGAAAAAGATGAAATTAGGCGAGCTATACTCGGTGATCTGCATAATCTTTGCGACGAATTTTAAAGGCGTGATAGATGAGCAGAAGTTGCGCGGCTTGGGCAAAAACTGGATCATCGTAAATAAAAATATCGAGAACAAAAATGGCCACGAGCTTTGGCAAAAGGTGCAGAGCGAGGATTACGCGGCGATAGAGCGCGATTTTGAGGCGCTAAAAGAGGCGTTTGAGATGGACTTTTTCAAGCTCATAAGCGAAAGCGAAGTGGAGCTGTTTTATGAAAAATGCCGCTTCAAAAAGCCTTTTGCGGAGCTTAAAAGCGCTCACGCAGCCAATATGCTAGCACTTCTTGCCATGATCTTTAAGCAAAACACGGACGCGAAATCGCATAAAATTTTGACGCTATATCTGGCGCAATTTATCATTCCGAGCTTTTCCGCGCTTGCTACGCACGTGCAGATAAACGCCAAAAGCAGCTACTACAAGGCGCTCGGGTGGTTTTTGGCGGATTTTTGCCGCGTGGTGAAAGAGACGCCGGGCTTGGAATTTAAAATTTAAAACGCGCGCTCGGCGTTTTTGCGCGTTCGGCACAGAAAAGCGCTATGCAGAGATAAGTTTGGAGCTCGCTCTCAGAATTTCTTGCGCTGTAGTCGGTGCAGCCCCTGTGGGCGCGAAAAACCAAGCGAGACAGAATTTTATCTGCGCTATCTGTGCGGATGTAAAGTGCCTGCCTTGCGGTTTTGTGCGTCGGCATTTGTCATATCGCGCGTCGTTTTAGGCTCTGCGCGGCATTTGGCGCTTTGGTCGCTATGCGTATCATCCTGCATTCGTCGTGCGCCGTCGGTATCGATACCGTGCGCGTCGCGTTTGCGCCGCGGCGCTGCGTGCTTCGGTAATCCGTGCGTTGCTTTGTATGCCGCACAAAGCGTCGTCGTTTGAAATTTTACGCGAGGCGCCCTGTATATCGTTCGATGTCGTCGCTCGGCACAGCGCGTCTTTCGTGCTTTGCGTCTGCGATCGAGCTTGGAAGCCTGGCTTCTAGCTTGCGCATGCGCCGCCCTGCGTTTTTTACCGAGCATGTATCACGCAGCGTCCGATGCGCGCCGTTAAATTTTAAAATTTAAAACAAAGGAAAAATTTGAATTACTGGAATGAAATTTACGCTCACTTCGATCCCGTGGCGTTCAGCGCGTTTGGCATAAACGTGCACTGGTACGGCATTATGTATGTTTTGGCGCTGCTTACGGCGCTATTTATCGCCAAATATTTCGTGCGAAAAGACGGCCTTGACTTCAGCGATAAGATGCTCGATCGCTACTTTATCTGGGTCGAAGTGGGCGTCATTTTGGGCGCGCGGCTTGGATACATCGCGATCTATTCGGGCGAGGCGGCGTGGTATTTCAGCCATCCGTGGCAAATTTTCAACCCCTTTCATAACGGCGAGTTCGTGGGCATTCGCGGTATGAGCTATCACGGCGCGGTCGTCGGATTCGTGATCGCAACGGTTTGGTTTTGCAAAAAATTTAAAACCGATATGTGGGCGCTGCTCGATCTCGTGGCACTTAGCGTGCCGCTTGGATATTTTTTCGGGCGCGTTGGAAATTTTTTAAATCAGGAGCTTTTCGGGCGCGAAACGACCGAGCCGTGGGGGATCTTGGTAGGCGGTACGTTGCGTCACCCAAGCCAGCTTTACGAAGCGGTTTTGGAAGGGCTGGTAATTTTCGTGATTTTATTTTTCTACCGTAAATTTAAGAAATTTAACGGCGAGCTGATATGTCTGTATGCGATGCTATACACGGCGTTTAGATTTTTCGTGGAATTTTTTAGAGAACCGGACGACGGGCTCGGTTTTATATTTTTAAATTTATCGATGGGGCAAATTTTATCTTTAGTGATGTTTTTGATAGCAGTTTTCTTAAAGCAGTCTTTGAAGAAAAAACTAATTCGTAAAAATTAAATTAATCTAAAGTTAAAATGTAATATAATCATTTCCACAAAAGCGTAAACGATCATTTAATGGGAGTTTATAATCATCTTTTCAAGGAGAACCTATGCTAGGTCGCATTGAGGGCTTTACGGGTAAATCCATAGACGGCAAAAAAAGCCGCATTATGGCTTTACAAGACGTGGCGCAAAGCATCAGCGGGCTGATTTTGGCCTGTTTCATGCTGTGTCATATGATATTTACCGGCACGATTTTGATCGGTAAGGGCGCGTTTGAGGGCGTCGTACATTTCGCCGAACCGGGCGGAATTTATTTCGTTACAAACATCGTCGCTTTCGTGATTTTCGTGATTTTCGTAGTTCACGCGTTTTTGGCGATGAGAAAATTTCCGGCTAACTACGCCGCTTACAGGGCGTTTAAAGCGCACAAAATGCGAATGAAGCATTGCGATACGACGCTTTGGTGGTTTCAGTTTTGGACGGGATTTTTACTATTTTTCTTTGCGGCGGCTCATATTTTAATGATCGTATTCGGTCCGAAAATTACCGCAGATCTTGCTATCGCGCGATTCGGACAGCTTCATCTATTTTATTTCGTTTTATTGGTATTCGTAGTAACTCACGCTAGCATCGGAATTTATAGACTTTATATGAAATGGATCAGCATAGACGGCACAAAGGCTGAAATTCAAAGGAAAAGAGCCTTTATTAAAAAGGCGGTTTTTATCGTTTGGGGAGCATTTTTCTTGCTTTCGATAATCGCCGATTTCAAATGGTTAAGTTTAGAATAGGGAGCTTGGGATGAATGTAATATATTGCGATTCTTTAGTTATAGGCGGCGGTTTGGCGGGCTTAAGAGCTGCGATCGCTACCGGCGAGAAGGGGCTTAGCACCATCGTTTTGAGCCTGATCCCCGTTAAGCGCTCGCACTCTGCGGCAGCTCAAGGCGGCATGCAGGCGTCTCTGGGAAATTCCAAAATGAGCGAGGGCGACAACGAGGACGTGCACTTTGCCGATACGGTAAAAGGAAGCGACTGGGGCTGCGATCAGGACGTCGCTAGGATGTTTGCGCAAACGGCGCCTAAGGCGATCCGCGAACTTGCGGGCTGGGGTGTTCCTTGGACCAGGATTACTAGAGGCGAGCGAAGCGCTATTATCAACGCTCAAAAAACCACGATCACCGAAAAAGATGAGGTTCACGGACTTATTCACAGCCGCGACTTTGGAGGTACGAAAAAATGGCGAACCTGCTATACCGCCGATGCTACGGGACATACTATGCTTTTTGCCGTTGCAAACGAAGCGCTAAAGCATAACGTAGATATTCATGATAGAAAAGAAGCGATCGCGCTAATTCACGCAAACAACCGCTGCTACGGCGCAATCGTGCGTGATTTAGTTACCGGCGAGCTGATCGCATACGTCTCAAAGGGTACGCTAATCGCTACAGGCGGCTACGGCAGAGTTTATAAACACACCACAAACGCCGTCGTTTGCGAGGGTATCGGCGCAGCTATCGCGCTTGAGACGGGCGTCGCACAGCTTGGAAATATGGAAGCGGTGCAGTTTC
>CALHQN010000121.1 GCA_938036585.1 uncultured Campylobacter sp. | reverse complement strand
TCTCCGCCGCATTTCGCGGCAAGCGGCGCGATAAAATTTTGTTCATCGGCTTTCACTACGGGCTCTGCTGGGGCTCTGTCCTCGCCAAATTTAGCGGCAGGCGCTGTAAAATTTTCTGTAAAATTTCTAGCGTCTGAATTCTGCACTATGAAATTTTTCGTAGAATTTTCCGCAGTCGAATTTTGCACTATGAAATTCTCAGCAGAATTTCGCGCAGCAAACTCCGCGTCCTGGTTTTGCGTCGCAGAGCCCTGCAAGCCGTCCTGCGAAGTGCGAGTATCTGAATTTTGTGCTACAAAGCTCTGCGAGGCGCTGTGCAAAGCGGCAGTATCTAAATTTCGCTCAGAATTTCCGCCACCAGGGCTCGGCGCAGAAATGCCACCGTCAAAGCTCTGTGCAGAAATTCCGCCGCCGAAGTCGCTAGAAGCGTCAGAGCCGCTCAAGCTATCGAAACCGCTACCCTCTTGCGCCGCAAAATTTTGCGCCGAAATTCCAGCGTCCAGGCTCTGCGGCTCGGCGCGCACAGGCGAAATTTTATCGCCCGAGCTTCGCACCTCATCGCTTGGGCCTTGCAGCGACGAAATTTTATCGCCCCGGTTTTGCGTCTGCGAGCTAACGGGCGAAATTTCATCTCTTAAAAGCACCGCCAGATCGCGCCCGACGCCGCCTAGCTCGCCCGTATGCGCGATGAGATCGCCCACGCGCGCGCCGCTGCGAAACACTGGGCGCTTGCACTTACCGATCATGCTCACGCTAAGCGCGATGCGATCCGAGCCGATCGTGTCGCCGCCGATGATCCGTATGCCCCACTCGCGCGCCGTTTCGCTCACGCCCGCGCACAGCTCGTCGATCTCGCGCGTGCCGATCTCGCGCGGCAATGCAAGCCCCAGCAGGGCGTATTTGGCGCGCGCATTCGTCGCGATCATATCCGAGATGTTTACGAGCATCGCCTTTGCGCCGATCTCGCGCAGGCTCAGCCAGCCGCGGCGGAAGTGCACGCCCTCGACAAAAAGATCCTTGCAATACGCTCGCTCGCCGATTACGGCGCAATCATCGCCGTTAAGCTTCGATCTAAATTTCTCAAAAATATACCGCTCCTTATCCATGCTCCCTCCGTTAAATTTAGCGTTACGCCGCAACCGTGCGAAAGCTAAGAAGTCCGCATTCGCGGGCCTTTGTTTAAATTTCGTCGCACACGCGCAGCAGGAGTTCTACGCTCCGCTTTGCAAGATTATAGCGTAAATTTAGATTTTCGCCGCGCGAGTTTGGCTGCGGTTCGATGCGGCTCGATAGCAAAATTAGCAATCGCATGGATTTTGAGGCTTTGGCGCGGCTCGGTATAACTTGATGCGGACGGAAGCCTGCGATAAAACGGCGCCCGACTGACGCATAAACAGCCCCCAAAGCCTAGCTCTAGCTCGCAGCGACACCAAACCGCAATCATAGCGCACTCAAAAGCGCCCGCAAAGCTTCATGCGCTGGCAAAATTACGGCTTTTAATGACCGCAATGTAAAGACAATGCGAGGGTAAATCGCCGCACAGGCACGGATACCGCTTCAAATCTACGGCGCGGGTATAAATTTTGCTTTCAAAATGGGGCTTCTAAAGCGCGAGCTCCGCCATGCGGTCTTAATCCGCCGCAAGCCCGCACCGCCCTCAAACGACATAAAATTTTGCCGCGCCCCAAGCGCTTAAACCGCGCAACGTCCCGAGCCAAATTTCATCGCAGCGCAGCGGCAAATTTTCACGAAACGCCGCCGCCTGGTAGCCCGCTAGCCCTTCTTTAGCTTCCTAAGCTCGCGCAGAACCGCCGCTTTGTTCTTGCGATCTTTTAGCGCATCGTAGCACTGCGCGAGAAGCTCTAGCGCGTGAGCCAGAGCCTGCTTGTAAGCCGGCAGCTGCTGATATGCCAAAAGTGCCGCCGCATCGTCTCTCATCGCCGCGAAATGTCTCAGCGCCGCAGACGGATCGCCGCGCATCATCGCGATCTCGCCTAAAATTTCGTGTCCGTCGTAGCCCGAGTGCTCGTAGGCGGTGCCGTGCATGCCCTCGTAGAGCTTTACCGATCTGTTCGCGTAATCCTGCGCCGCGGCTAGATTTTTCTGCGCATAGCTCGCAGAAATTTTACTCGCGCCCGCCTCTTTGTAAATAGCCAAAAATTGTCGCGCGATCTGTAGATAAAGCCCGCCCGTATCGGGCTCCGTCGCATCCGAAAGCTCCGCTGCGGCAAGCAGATGCTCTAGCGCGGCGGCACACTCGCCCAGCCCCGCATACAGCTGCGCGTAATCCCGCGCGAGCGAAGCCCTACGCGCGCGCTCGTCCGATCCGTCCTCTATAAACGGGCGCAGATGCAAGCAGTGCGCCTCCCATTCGGCCAAATCTCGCAGTGCACGACGCTTGGGCTCGGGCGCCGGCTCATTCAAAGCGGAGCCAGCCTTAGCGCGCAGATACTCGCACGCGCCGCTAGCTCTGCCTTCGGCCTCGTAGGGATCGGGTGTGAGCGTTTGCAGTCGGGCGAAAATCTCCTCCGCACGCACGGGATCGCTCTGTAAAAACATAGTCCAAACAAACAGCGCCCGCCCATACTCGCGCACAGCGCCCTTTCGATCGCCGCGAGCCTCGTATATGCGCCCGAATGTATAAGCGCTCTCGTAATTTACGGCATCGGCATATATCTCCGCTACCCCGCTTTGCATGGAGCTCGCGTCCGTCGCCAGCGAGACGGCGGCGTCGGTATCGCCGCGCTGCAGCGCGATGCGCGCGCGGACAAATCTGCTAAAAATCCGCCCCACTTCGATGTGCTTTAGCTCGCTAAGCTCCTGCGCCCGTGCGGCGAGCTCTTCGGCGCGCGAGATCTCTTTAGCAAGCAGCGCCCGATCGGCATTTTCTAGCAATCTCCAAATTTCGCGCATAGAAGACGCGGCGGAATTTTGAGCGGAGACATTCGCGGAGGCTGTGTTTTTTGGCGCAGAAATCTCGGACGGGGCGGAATTTTTAGCGGCATTACCTGTACCGGTAGAATCGTCGGCATCCTTTACGATAGCGCCGTTTGCGGCATGGGTGTTTTCGGCGGGCGGCGGGACCTGCGTGCAGGCGGTAAGAAACAAGCCGAGCGCGACGTAGGGTAAAATTTTCATAGATGGCCTCCGAAATTTTAGTCCGATTATAGCAAAACAAAGTTTAAATTCCGCGGCGGAGCTTGCGCCTGCGCAGAGCGACGTCGAGCCCGAATGAAATTTTAAAATTCTACCGAGCGACGTTCGTAAGCCGCGCGAGTTTGGCTGCGGGCTTGCGTACGGCTCGATAGCGAAATTAGCAATCGTATGAGTTTTGGGGCTTTGGCGCGATTCGGTATGACTTGATGCGGACGAAGGCCCGCGATAAAACAGCGCCTGAGGCTATTTTTGCATGCGCCCGCCTGCGCGCACTCCCGCAGATGACAGCTCTTTAAACGGCAAGTTTGAAAATTTAAAATTTAGCGCAGCCGCAACGATATTAAATTTAAACGCTGCGTAAGCGTAGTGAAGTTAAAATTCGCCTGAATATTTTATATAAACGGAGGGCAAATGGGCATTTATTATGATCTGGCTAGAGGCTGGTTTATGTTTCTGCTACTTGGCGTGATTTTGCTCAATAGCGTTTATGTAAAGGGTAATTATATAAAGCATTTTTTTGATTTTAATGTATTAATTGAGTCTGTGAAAGAAACCAAAGAAAATTTAGGTTTTGCACACAAATTTATAGGCGTATTTTATTGCGTAATCTCATTTATTGCCTATTTTTGCATTTATTTGGGACTTTTTGCATTAATATTAAAAATATTTGTTTATTAAATTTGGAAAATCAAGGAATTCCAAATGAACGATACCAAACCGGATGAGCCGCTGCTAATCATAAAAAGGACGAGGCGTTTTTACGGGCCTTTTTATTCGGTAGTTAAAATTTTGCAATTTTATCTCGCCATTGTTTTTATAATGCTTGACAAGCCTTATGCGCCTATCGTAGGCTGGGTGATGCTGATCGGGCTTTTTTACGCAGAGATTATCCCGAATTGCTTTAAATTTATTGCGTGCTACGATGATCGCATAGTCGTGAGATATTTTTTCTGGGAAAGAGATATTCCGTTTGATCAAATCAAGTATTTTTGGATATTTACATATTTTTTAGGGCACAATAAATTTTTTATTAAACTCAAATTTAGCTTTAAAAATTTGGTACTAAATATTTGAAATATTATTACCAATACTATTAACATCAATATTTTTACTAAATTAAATTTTGTATTATCAAATGT
>CALHQN010000120.1 GCA_938036585.1 uncultured Campylobacter sp. | reverse complement strand
GTCGTTTTGACGATATACGCGCTTAAGACGATGCTGCCTAGCTTTTCAGGCGAGCGGGCTTTTAGCGCGGATGTCCTGCAAACGGCGGTGCTGCTATTTTGCCTAATTATGGCGTTTGTCGTGCATGCCAAATTTCGCAATTCGCTCGTGACGATAGCGCTTCCTACGCTAAGTTATATGGCGGCACTGCGTTTTTTATTGAATTATTGATAAATTTATAAGTTAGTTTTCGATAAACTTCAAAAATTAATTTTTAAGTTTAAAAAAGGTTAAAGTTTCATGAATTTTATCAGTCAAATGGTGCATAGCTTCGCTAAAAAATATGCCGCCGAAACTATGCAAAAATCTCTTTATAATTCCCTTAGAATCGACATCACGCAGGAAAATATCGCTAAAATTCCAAACCCAGATAAAAAATATATGCTCTACATGCACGTGCCCTTTTGCCACACGTTTTGCCCGTACTGCTCCTTTCACAAATACGCCTACGAGCGCGGTGCGTGCAAGGCGTATTTCAGCGCGCTACGCACCGAAATGCAGCGCACTAAAGACGCAGGCTACGACTTTGAGACGCTTTACGTCGGCGGCGGCACGACGCTCATCGACGAAGATGAGCTAGCGCGCACGCTGGAGCTTGCAAAGTCGCTTTTTAGCATCAAAGAGGTCTCGTGCGAGAGCGATCCTAACCACATCGAGCCTGAGAGCTTACTGCGATTTCGCGGGCTCATAGACCGCCTAAGCGTGGGGGTGCAGAGCTTTGACGATGATATTTTACGCAAAGCGTCGCGCTACTCAAAATTCGGCTCAGGCGAAATTTTGCAAGAAAAGCTATCTCGAGCGGTCGGAATTTTGCCGATTTTAAGCCTGGATCTGATCTTTAACTTTCCGTTTCAAACTCGCGAAATTTTACTTCGCGACATTGAAGCGGCAAAGGCGGTGAAGCCCGAACAGATCACGCTGTATCCGCTGATGAAATCGCCTTTGATGCGCGATCAAATAGCACGAAGTCTCGGCGTTAGCAATGTAGATCACGAAGAGGAATTTTACTCTATCATCTGCAAGGAATTTTCTAGCTGGCACCGCAGCAACGCATGGGCTTTCGCTCGCGAGAAATCAAACATCAACGACGAGTATGTAGGCACAAACCACGAATACGTGGGCATCGGAAGCGGCGCGTTTAGTTTCCTAGGCGGCAGGCTGCTCGTAAATGCGTTTAACCTCGAAGACTACGCAAGCAGGGTGCGCAAAAACGAAAGCACCGTCATCGCCACTTGCGATTTTAGCAGATCCGAGCGCGCGAAATACCTCTTTTTGACCGAGCTTTTTAACGGCGAGATCGATATCGCTAAATTTAACTCCGCAAACGATCTAAATTTGCGCCGCGAACTGGGCAGAGAGCTTAGCCTGCTAAGGCTTGCAGGAGCCGTGCGAATCGAGGGCGAGATCATCCGTACGACGGAATTTGGCGCGTATTTGTGCCTTGTTTTGATGAAGGAATTTTACACCGGCATGGACAAGGTGCGCGCGGCGTTTCGCGACGATGCCAAGATCAAGCGCGCAAAACAGCTCATCATTATGGATGAAAGCGAATCCGCCGCAACCGGCGCGGCAAAAAGCGAGATAGCGTCGTAAATTTTGCGCCCGACCGCTTCGGCTAATGCTTGGGCGCACCCAAAGCCTTAGCGCAAACTATCTAGGCATTTTAAAAATACAAACGAAATTTTGATTTCAAAATTTAGGAAATGCCGCGATGAAACGCAGAATGATCAAGCTATTCATTTTATTTCTGTTTTTTGTCCTTGTATTTGAGCTCGTCGGCAATCTTTTTAACTTCGGTCGCTTCCCTTTTCATAAGAGCTGCGAGGCGTTTATGATGATAAACCGATATGGTAGCGGCGATTCAAACGATAGGTGCATAATGCAACTTATGGATGAAAATCGAACGGGCGATCTTTTTCTATATTACTTTAAAACCAAATATAATCACGAGGAGTCATTGTCAGAGCTGGACGAAAAAGCTATAAAATTTTTAAATATTCCGAACTCGAAGATAATCACCGTAAATAAAGATGGCTTGGAAAAGAAATTTTTAATAAGCGATTAAATTTAAATAGCAAAGAAGCCCTGCTTCAATTGCAATATCAAAGCCTAACAAATCGAGAATTTTAAAATTTATAAAATTAAAGGAGGAGCAATGAATAATCTAAAACTCATACAAAACTGGTATGCTTCCAAATGCGACGGAGAATGGGAGCATCAATACGGCCTTACGCTAGAAACGGTCGATAATCCCGGTTGGTTGATTAAAATCGATGGCGAGAGCGGGAAAAAGCCGATCAAAATAAATATCGATAGAGATGACGAGGATTGGTTTTTCATCAATGCCACGGAAAACGAACTCAAAGGAAGTTGCGGAGCCGAAAATTTAGAGGAATTATTGGAATACGTGGTAAAATGGCTAACGGATTAAAATTTAGCGAAAGCATTATGAAAGAGCTATATAAAATTTATCTGAAAGATAGTAAAAAGAGCTTCGTAGCTACCGGAAATACTACTCATTACGACGGCAATAAAATTTTGCCGCAGCCGTTTGCTTTAAGCATCGTTCAATACGACGGCGACAGCGGATTTTATCTGTTCTATCTTGACGAATCGGGGAAAGAGCAAACCGATACCTATCATGAAAGTATAGAGGATGCGTTTAAGCAGGCTGAATTTGAATTCGGCGTAAAGAAAGAGGATTGGATAAAGCTTTAGATTATGCAAATAAAATATCGCCAACCGATTAAATTTAAAAAGGAGATACTATGAAATTTAAAATTTTGAAACCGAATGAGCCAGATGATTGGAGTTTTAACTATGATGAAGAACTTTATAAGGCTTTAGGATTTGATTGCTGGGATGATCCGTTTATTCGCATATTAGCTAAGGCTCCCGATACCAGAAAAAAAGATATTTTAGATTACTTTGAATATATGATTTTTGGTCTGTGCGAATGGTTTGAGCTAGATGGGATTATTCTGGGAGACTATATGTTGGCAGGCGAAGATAAGCCGGAAATTTCAGCCTATCCGACATACGCGGGAGAGTATTTCGGAGTAATGGGGCAGCTATTTTTAGGGGGTATGATAGATTTCGGCATAGAGG
>CALHQN010000119.1 GCA_938036585.1 uncultured Campylobacter sp. | reverse complement strand
CTGAAAATACCAAGAGACGCTAAAACAGCAAGACCGACAGAAGTTACTTCATTTGAACTAGTAGGATTAGTAAGATTTTTCATAGAGCCGTAAATATCGCCCAGCTGACCGAATAAAAACACGGCCATAGCAAGCAAAGCACCGAAATATATTACCATGAGAGCAAACATTGCAATCTCGATAAGAACGAATTTGCTAAAAACGACTTTTTTAAGAACAAATTCCGCAAGCTTTCCAAAAGAAAGCTTTCTAAAAATCCAAGCTAAAGCAGATATTATAAAGGCTGGCATATCAAACCCCCGCAAGAGAAATTACAAGAAGTTTCAAAAATAGCAAAAAGGCTCCTACAACAAAACCGACGTAAAAAACATAATATGAAATTTCGGAAACGGGAGAGACGGCATCGCAATAATCCACTAATATATCATAGATTTTACCGTCAGATAAAGTAATCTGCTTTTTAATAGGACAAGAACGCTTAATTTCAGACTTCACTTTCGCAAATCCTTTACCCTTAATATTTTTAATAAATTGATCTATTCCGTTTCGTAAACCGTCAAATTTAGATAAGCCATTATTCAAATGGTCTTTGATACCACCATACAAATCATCACGAGCTTTATCAAGACCGCCATCATCAAAATCTTTGGGATTAAATTTGCCCTTATCATCCTCTTTATCCCCAGGTTTACTGCCTCCACCAGGATTATTATCACCAGGCTTATCGGGCTTATTGCCTCCTCCACCTGGTTTGCCTCCGCCGCCGCCAGGATTTGGTTTGTCGGGATTGGGTTTATCAGGTTTATCGGGATTTGGTTTGTCAGGTTTATCAGGATTTGGTTTATCTGGCTTGTCGGGATTGCCAGGTTTAGTGCCGTGAGTATAGCTGTCATCTGTGAAGCAAACGCCACTAGCATTTGGATCGGTATCGCGAATTTTATAAGTTACAGTGAATAAATTTCCATCACCGCCAACTTTAGCTTCGGGATCATCTTTAGTCGTAATGCAAGTATACGAACAAACTGCGGTTTTATCGCCTACAACATGATCAGCAACGCTATCAAAACCAAGCTTTTCTGCACGTTTACACATACAATTAAAGCGATCGCGCCGATTGGATATATCCTCGCATTTATTAACGCATAAACCGGTAGTAGAATCGAAATATTCACCTACTTTTGTATTGCACTTAACACATCTTGCCGTAGTAGAACCCTCGGCTATTTTAGCCCACGAATAGGTTTCATATTTTAAAATTTGATTGCCATTGATAGTTTCATAACCCAAAAATTTATAAAGAGAGGCGGGATTAACAAAATAACCATTAGGAGATTTAGAGGCTGGATCTGATTGGGCATAAAAGGAATTCTTTTTAAATGCAGTCTCATTAAAACTAGGTTGTACATAAGCATTATTTTCAATCTGAGTATATTGGCAATGTTCGACTATACCGTCAACTATGCCGTTATAAAGCCACATATCGCCAGCGGTAGAAATTTTAAAACGATAATCGTAAGAACTAGACGAAAGGGGAACTTGGACGGAAAAAGAAAAAGTAACCAAGGATATTAAAATCAGGGGGATAAATTTTAACCTAGAAAGCATAAAATATTCCTAAAGCACCTTTTTCGCGAATAAAATCAAACCGCCGCATATAGGCAGACATATAAGCAAAAACCACACTATGATTGAGAAAAAATAATCAAACGACAAAACGCCAGTTACAGTAAAAACGCCTATTTGCATAACCCTTCCTTTCTACGCTTCGCGACACACGCCTTGGAGGCGTGGGATTAACGCATTGCGCCACTCTTTTTATTTAGCGAGCTAAATAAAAAGGGCGCGCGTTAATCTTTAAATTTGAGAAAACTTTAAGCGCAAATTAAAGCTTACTCAAAACTAAAAAAATGAATAGACCGAGTAAAAAAGCGCATAAAATGCCACTTAGACCCATTAAAAAATTGTATTGCTCCAAAGAAATATCAAGCTTATACATATTCAGTCCAAATTTTTAAAAATATCCAAAGCAACGGTTACTTGTTTGACGACAGCAAAAAAGACTATAACGACGGCCATAAAGCTATTAATAAAAATCGTAAGCTTAGATAAATCGATAAAGTCATACATAATAAAACCTTGAAATTTATCCCTCCACCGAAAGGCAGAGGGAAAAAGCTTAGCGTAGAAGGGAAAGACCGCGTCTTACGCCAAAGATAACGCCCAAAAGCGTAGCTACGATACCTGCGATACCCATAAAAGTGCCCTTATCAAGCGAACCAGATACGGTACCATCGGCAGCAATAGTTACATCAGCCATAGCACTTACGGCACTTAAACCGAGAATGCTAGCAGCAACAAAAGCTTTAGATTTGAAAGCAGAAAGTTTTTCTAACTTAGGCATATCAAACTCCTTTTAAAATTTAAGCCCGCGCGCAGACTTTATCAAGCCGACCGCACGGATCGGCTTTGTAAAGCTTGTTATTTTTTAGAAGTAGTAGAAGTTTCGTTGTTTAAGAAATTTATCCAGTATGCGTCATCCTCGTCAGTCGTAAGGGTATATGCGCCGTTATTAAACGACGGAAGCCCTGCATGAAACTTTAGAATGCCGTTTTTACGGAAAAACTGATTAAATTTCGTGGTAAGAACCCCAGCCGTTAGATCGTCTTTGCAAAGAATTCTAACGATAAGCTCTTGCTCCTTGAGATCAACGCAATTCGTTACGGAATTTTCCTCCTCGTATTGGTTCCGAGAGGTAAGCTTTACGGAGCTTGAGTAAGCCCGTCCGTTCATCTCGCCTTTAGCGCCGCTTTTTGCGATAGCCTTTGTAAGTTCGTAAGAGACCTTGAAGTCTTGCGTAATGTAGTCCATAACTCTTCCTTTATATTTGATTGAGCTTAACTCGATTAAACCTAAAGGGCGGAAGGAAGAGTTATTTTCACAAACCGCCCTGAGTAGTTTAATCACTTGCTCGGGTGAGATCCCCGCCTAACTTCGACCCTAGACATCTTTACTCTGTCGCGGCATAGTACGAGAAATTAAGTGTAGAATTTGCTTACTTTAGTTAAAATCAATGCGTCAAAAAGATCAACAATAAGGAAGCAAAAAAACACATTTCGTCTAATAATTAAACAAAATGAACATTGTGATATTACACAAAGAATTCTTAATTTATGTTTAATAATTGAACGAAATCTACTAAAATATTAAAAAGATGTCAAAATGAATAGACAAGAACTAGCAGAATTATTAAACATAAGCAGAGGAACGCTTAACAACTGGGAGAAAGAAAAACCCGAGCTAATAAGACTTATAAATCAAGGCTTGGCGCTTGACGAACAAATCAAAGAAACGGAAATTTACCTTAAAAAACTCGAAGCTATTAAAGAAAAAGCAGAATCAAAAAAAATCAATACGATAAAGGATAAATAATGAAAGAATTTGAAGATTTAATAGACCAAAGACCAGAACCGGAAAATCCATTTAAATGGCTAATAACAATAGCCGTAATACTAGTAATTATAGCAAGTATAATATTTATAGCAACACAAATTAGAGATGAAATAGCACTACAAAACTTAGAAAAAGCCTTAGAGATAGAAACGAAAAAGGCAGAGATAGAAACGAAAAAAGTAGAAAAAGAAACAATGAGAGAAATCAACGAACAAATGAAAATTATCAACAGAATAACGGAACCGCTATACAACGAAATAGATAAAATGGGAAATTTTCAAGAAAATAAAAAAGAACCGGAGCAAAAACCAATCGAAAAACGAAACGAAAAAGAAAAAATAGAAATCGAAATTAAATAAAATATTTAACCGATTTAAATCCCCTTAAGCTTTAAATTCGCAGCCTCGCTTAAAAATTGGGATCTATTATTGGTTACCTTGTCGATAGCATTAAGTAAAGATTGCGAAAGGCTTAAATTTACACGGACCTTCTTATCGTTAGGCTCTTTGATGAAATCATTATTTGCGAGCATAACCTCTAAAGCACCGTCAAAAGCACTTTTTACGTCTGCTATTGCTTCTACTTCATTTTCACCGTCACCCATAATATAAGGGAAGTCCTTATATCTTGCAAAGTATCCGCCGCCCTCATCGTCGGTAAGTTTTCTTACGATTATTTCATAAGGTAAATTTAGATAATAGCTTTTGTCTTTTTTCATTTCTCTTCCTTTTTCAATGCTTTTAAAGCTTCTATGACGTAGATAACTTTCATAGGTCTTTGTCTGGGTATAGTTACTAAATCTCTACCGGGTTTTCTAAACTGCCAATGCGACGAGCCGTTATTTGTAGCTACATAACCAGCATTTTCAAGCAGTTTTTTAAGTGTCTCGAACCTTACGTTCTTAGGATTATTTTCCAAATCCTTGATTAGCTTATCATTTTTACTCATTTTTCAAACTTTCGTGTGTAATTATACACAAGAAAGATTAATAAAATTTTAAATGCGTAGAATAAATTCAAATCTCGTCGGTCGCACCATATTTAGTCTTACAATAGATTTTATTAAATTTCCTTAAGCTTTAAATTTGCAGCCTCGCTTAAAAATTGTGATCTATTGTTTGTGACTTTATCGATAGCATTAAGCAAAGATTGCGAAAGACTTACATTCACACGAATTTTCTTATCGGAAGCAGGCTCAGGAATAAAATCGTTATGCTCTAGCATACTCTCAAGTGTAGATTTAAAAGCGGCATCAAGATCGTTTAATGCTTCCTCTTTTGTATCGCCGTCACCCCAAAACAAAGCATAGCCTTTAAATTCCGGCATAAATGCACCCCAGCCGCCGCCTTCATCGTCCGCTATCTTTCTAAGCTCGATTTTGTAAGGCAAATTTAGATAATAGTTTAAATCCTTTTTCATTTCTGCTCCTCTACAGATTTTAGCACAAGCTTAACGTAAAAAATTTTCATAGGCTTATGCTTGGGCAAAGTTACTAAATAGCCGTTTCTGACAAAATTATGATGAGAGCCTTTAATGCTTTGCAAAGTAAACCCCCTGTTAAGCAAAATTTTTTCTAACGTTTCAAACCTAACGTTTTTGGGATTGTTTTGCAAATCCTTGATTAATTTATCGTCTTTGCTCATTTTTTAAACTTTCGTGTGTAATTATACACAAGCAATATTAATAAAATTTTAAATACGCGGGGTAAATTCAA
>CALHQN010000118.1 GCA_938036585.1 uncultured Campylobacter sp. | reverse complement strand
GATCGCCTTGGCAAGCTCCAGCGTCGGATCGACAAAAATTTTATCGCTTTTAATTAGCGGCAAAAATAGCGGTATTTCGGTGCAGCCCGCGATGAAAATATCGGCGTCGATCTTGCCCAAAAGATCCTCGAAAACGCATACATATTCGTTAATCTTGCCCGCTTTGACCCCTTTGTAGATGCAGTCCATCAGCGTGTTTTGGATCTGCTCGCCCAGCTCGACGCTAATTAGCCCCGCAGATTTTAGCGGCTCGTCGTAGATTCGCGCCTTTTTCGTGCCGATCGTAGCCAAAACGGCGATCTTACGCGCCTCTTTGTGGTTTTGCAGAATCGATTTTACGGTTACTTCGGCGATATGGATGATTGGCAGATCCGCCGCCGCGACGATATCGTCGGCAAAAAAATGTGCCGTATTGCAAGCCATCGCAAACGCCGCGCAGTTCGCATTTTTAAGACGACTAGCGCTCTCGATCAGGCGCGGCAGCGGATTTTCGCCCTTACCCAAGATAAACGCCGTGCGATCCTCGATCTGCGGGTAGCTGTCGATTACGAGCGGGATATTTTCCTGATCGCTCTTCGCCGCGGTCGCCTCGATTATTTTAAGATACAGATCCGCGCTCGCCAAAGGCCCCATTCCACCGATAATTCCAACTCTTTTCATCTAAAATCCTTTCTAAATTTATCAAATTTAAACTTGCTCTTGCGAAATTTCATCTAGCCGTAAGCCATACAAACATGCGGCGATGAAATTTGCCAAGCCGCCTAAACCTCGCCGCAGCAGAAATTTTATCGCGACAAAATTTTATTGCCGCAATAGCCTGGTGACGCAAACGCGCTACAAAAAGCTAAATTTAACGCCGCAAGAGCCAAAAGCCTAAAATTTCAACTCTCCCACTTGCTCATATCCATTTCATTTTCGGTTTTCGCGACGTAGATCGACGCCACGACGTCGCCCGTTACGTTCATCGAGGTTCGCCCCATATCCAAAATCGCGTCGATACCCAGGATCATGCCGTATGCGATCGCGACGTTGCCGCTTACCTTGATACCGATGGATTCAAGCACCAAAAGCAGCATCAGCGCGCCCGCACCGGGCACTCCTGCCGTTCCGATCGCGGCAAGCATCGAAGTGATAATGATCGTGAGGTAGTGGCCGCCGTTTAGATCGATACCGCAGGCATTGGCGATAAAAAGCGAGCAAACGCCCAGATATACGGTCGTGCCGTTCATATTGATAGTAGCACCCACGGGCAAAACAAAGCCGTAGATCGCCTTTGGGATTCCCATATCTTCGGCGGTTTGCATCGTGATAGGCAGGGTGCCGTTTGAGCTACGGGTAACGAAAGCCGTAAGCATCGGCGGGCGCACCTTTTTGAGAAATTTAACCGGGCTAATACCAAGCAGCATACAAATAACGCAATAAACCAAAAATACTTGAATCGCAAGTCCCAAATATAGGGTGATCGTAACGTTTAGCAGCGAGCTAAAGGCTTCGATGCCGTTTTTATTAAACACGACGAACATCATCGCAAAAACGCCGATCGGCGCGTATTGCATCACCCAGCGCACGACCTTAAACATAATCTCGCTCATTCCGTCGAAGAAGTTATAAACCGTGTCGGCGGAATTTTTAATGCGCGCATCGTCGCTGTCGCGGCAAAACGCAAGCCCTACGCCAAAAAATAGACAAAACGCAATGATCGGCAAAATTTCGCCTTTGGCAATGGAATCAAAAGGATTCGTAGGGATTATGCTTAGTAAAATTTTACTCATACTGGTAGCTTCGGCGGTCTTAGTTATGGCCTTGGACGCGTCGCTTAGATCAAGCCCGCTGCCGGGAGAAAACACAAACGCGCATCCCAGGCCGATGACGATCGCAAAAAGCGTCGTAAGCGCGTAAAACGCGATCGCTTTGACGCCTACTTTACCGAGGTGCGCGGGCGAAATCGAGCTCGTACCCACGATGAGCGAGCAGATGATGATCGGCACCATGATCATCTTTAAAAGCCTCAAAAATAGATCGCCAAATGGCGTTAAAAAGCCGATCCACGTCGATTTTCCGAGCCAGTCTAGTACCGCTTGCGGCATACTGCTTATCAAAAACGAATCGGCTATGGCTAAATTTTGCCTACAGATCATCCCCAGCGCCGAGCCGATAACAAGCGCGATCATAATGCGCAGCAGTAAATTTGAATTGAAATAAAGCGCGAGTAATCCGCGTTTTTTAATAGATTTTTCTTCCGACATAGGCTCTCCTTTGTAGTAGATATTTAGTAATTTTACTACAATTCGGCATAAATAAAATTTAATCGCTCCACGCAAAGGAAATTTAAAATTTCATCGAATTCCAATGACAGCGCAATGAAAACGGGTGCTTTGATGCTGAAATCGTTTGTGATCGGCGTCGTAGCTACTTGCCCGCCGCGCTCATCCCGCGCATCAAGACCTCTTGCGACGACACGCCGCGGCAATTGTCGCCAAAATCGATCAAAAATCGCCGCAAAAAGCGCGCAAAGCGGTAAATTTTACGCTTCGGCAAAGTTTAAATTTAGACGGTTTAAGCGACGGCTCAACTGAGTTTGCTTACATAAAAACGGTAAAAAAGATGAAATTTAGGCGGTAAATTTTGGTCGCGGGAATTCTAAAATTTCACCGCGTTTGCTACGGAATTTGGCGGCGCGGTTTTAAAATTTTGAACTCGCTGAATTTCGCAGCGATATTTGACGATATTTAAAATTTTAAAATTGCAAAGCCTCGTCGCGATAAGATTTTACGAAATTTACGGGATTTTTAAATTTGAATAATTGCGTCGTGGTGGGCTCACTAGGACTTGAACCTAGGACCATCCGGTTATGAGCCGGATGCTCTAACCAACTGAGCTATGAGCCCGCCAGCGGTGAAAAAGAAATGTGATTTTACAAAAATAATCTTAAAACGGCGTTAAAATCAATCTAAATTTCACGCTTAGCTTTCTAGCGGACGCCGTGGCTAAACTCTACGGCGCGCAGCACGGCTTTTATGCAAAATTTAGCGGCGCTTTTAAGCGAGCAAATGACAAACCAGAAGCAAACAATTTTAAACTTTAAAATTTAACGGCGCGATCTAAAACGTACCGCGGCGCTCTGCGCGGTAAATTTAAAGGAAATTTTACGGCAAATTTTCACGTCGTAGCAAACACCAAACATACCGCACCAGAGAGATAGAACATTTTGCGCTTAAAATTTATGTAGATACTAAGGCAAGCAAGCATAGAAAGCGCGGCTTTACGCCGCATGAAGGCGCAAGAGCGGACGAGATTAAAAGCTGTATCGTGCTAAATATCTATTTAGCTCTCCGTTCCACAAGCTCCTTGCGCCGCGAAATCACCTCGTACTCTCGCCATAGCCGCGATCTGTCCGCATGCCGCTATGGCGTCTCGTCGCCGTTTTGGTCTTGAAGCACGCTCGCTTCGCTCTCCGCCGCAATCGCCTCGAGGCTTAAAATTTCATCGACATCCTCCAGCTGCGCTACGCCGCTTCCGGCGATGCTTCTGATACTTGCGTGCATCGCGATCGCTCCGTCTCGCGCACGAGCGATCTGTTTTTCGCGCTGTTTCCAGATGCGCTCCATCGCGTTGCGCTCCTTATTTAAGCTCTCTTGCATGCCAACAAATGCCGATACGATCGTTTTTATCTGGTTGGCAAACTCGGGCGAGGTCAGATAGTCGTAGAGCATCGCCGTTTTGCTATCTTGATTTTGACCCGATCTCTTGGCAAACGCAAGCGCCACGACGTGTTCGCGCAAGACGGCGCAAAGACCCTTAAATTCCTCAAACGAACAGATCCAGATGCTAGCATCGCTCGGCGCTTGGTGCAGCCTAGGGCTGTGAGGCGGCATCTGCTCGGTGACGATAACGCCGATCTGCGCGCCCTCGCCTATCATATCGTCTTTGAGTTTGTCGATCCATTTGGGCTCGAAGCTTTTCGTGCGCTTGCTCTCGTATAAAATTTTACCGCAACCCGCAAACTCCCTCGTATGAACCATCTGCACGCAGTCTGCGCCGCGCGCGCCCTTTTTGACCTCATCTATCTCGTCCAAAGGAAAATTGAGCCTAAGATACTCCTGCAGCGCGAGCTCCTGCACCTCGCCCTGAAGCTGCTGCGAGCCCACCTCCGAGCGGCGCTTGAGCTCGTTTATTTGGCCGATTAGGCTTTGGATCTGCTCATCTTTTTGGCGGAATTTCAGCTCGTTTTCCTGCGAAATTTGTTTCGAAAGCCGCTCGCGCTCCATGTTCATGCGGTTGGTTAGCTCGATCTCGGATTTAGCTTTATTCTCGGCCTCAAGCTCGCTAAATTTACGCTTCTGCGCTTCCATCTCGGCCTTTATTAAATTTAGCTCAGAAATTCTTTGCGATTTTTCTTGCAGCTCCTTTTGTAAAATTTCAAATTTCGCCGCGTTTTCGCTCTCGATCTGAGATTTTGCGAGCGCTAAAATTTTCTCCCGCTCGCTGTTTAGCGCGGAATCGGTCGCCGCTTTTACGCGCTGCTCGAATGCGTTTTCCTTCGCTTGCAGCTGCGCCAGATGCTTCGCGTACTCCTCGCGCTTAGCGGCGATCTCGGCTTCAAATTTAAGCGTGGCTTCGTTTTGCTGCTGCTGCCACTTTCGCTTCTGCTGCAAAATTTCATCTTCAAATTTAGCTTTGATATCGCGCTGCAGCGCCTCGTCTATATCGACCTGCGAGCCGCAGTGCGGGCACTTTACGTTAGCCATTTTTACTTCCCAAACTCTGCTCTTTCATCTTTTCAAATTCCTGCGAAATTTGCGCGGCATTGGGCTCATCCGCCATCTTATCGAGCACGGAGTTGTAGCGATTTACGAGCAGTATCGCAAGCGCCGAAAAGCAAAAGCCCGGCAGTAGCTCGTAAACGACCGCCGAAAGCCCCGATAAGATCCAGCAAATGACCGTGATACCGCCTACGAGCATGCCCACCAAAGCCGAGAGCGCGCTCATCTTTTTAGAATACAGGCTGAAAAGAAGCACCGCGCCAAAGCTCGCGCCAAATCCCGCCCAGGCGTTACCCACGACGTTTAGCACCGTATCGTTTGAGCCAAACGCCAAGATCGCGGCGACTGCGGCGATGATCACGACGGCGATGCGGCTGCTTAGCGTCTGCGTGCGCTCACTCACCTCTTTTTTATAAAACGCGAAGATAAAATCCTTCGTAACGGCGCTCGCGCTTACCAAAAGCTGGCTTGAGATGGTGCTCATAATCGCTGCTAGCACCGCAGAGATTATCACGCCTAGGATAAATGGATGAAAGAAAATTTTACCGAGCTCTAGGAAAATTTTTTCGGGATCGTCTATGCTAAGGCCTTTCTGCGAAAAATAGACAAAGCCGATCAGGCCGCTAAGCATCGCGCCTACTAGTCCTAGCACCATCCACGAAATTCCGATGCGGCGCGCGCTATCAAGCTCGCGAGAGCTTCTAATCGCCATAAAGCGCACGATGATGTGCGGCTGCCCGAAGTATCCGAGCCCCCAAGCAAGCAAGCCTAAAACGCCCAAGAAGCTTTGATTGTAAAATAGATCTAAGTGGCTCGCGCCGTAGAGCCGCACCTGCGCCAAAAAGGAGCTGTCCGCAGGGATCTGCAGCGCGCGGTAAGAAAACAGAGGGATCAAAATAAGCACCGCAAACATCAGCGCGCCCTGAAACGCATCGGTGATTGCGACGGCCTTAAATCCGCCGAAAAAGGTATAAAATACGACGATTAAGATCGTAGCGATCGCGCCGTATGTAAAATTTAACCCGAAAAAGCTCTCAAAGGTCTTGCCGCCTGCGATGATGCCGCTGCTAACATAGAGCGTAAAAAATATGATGATCAAAAGCCCCGAGATGATGCGAAGCGTCTTGGTGCGGTCTTTAAAGCGGTTTTCTAAAAAGTCTGGTATTGTGATGCTATCGCTCGCAACCTCAGTATAGACTCTAAGCCTTTTTGCTAAAAATAAATAGTTGCAGTAAGCTCCAATGATAAGACCGATTATCATCCACACATTTGCTATGCCAGTTGCGTATAATGCTCCGGGCACGCCAAGTAGCATCCAACCACTCATATCAGAAGCACCAGCACTAAGTGCAGTAACTACTGGACCCATTCGACGGTTATCTAGCAGATACTCGTTCATACTTGCGTTTTTATCGTAGAAATATCGTCCGATAAAGAGCAAAAAGCCAAAATAGATGGCTATGGCTAAATAAGACCCAAAGCTCATAAATTTCCTTTCAAATTAAGATAAATAGCTTATGTTAATATAAATTTTTTAAAATTACAACATTCAGTGCCGATCCTTAAACGCTTTTAAGCAAAATGAT
>CALHQN010000117.1 GCA_938036585.1 uncultured Campylobacter sp. | reverse complement strand
TTAAAGGGAATTTTAAAGATACTCTAAAAAGCTTTAGAGAAGAAATGATGCAGTAGAGTTCAATGTTTATGCAAATCCAGTTATTTTACCCCATGTAGCTTTGGTTGCAACTGATGCAGACATTAGTTATGGTCTTAGTGTTTTAAAGCATATGAGTTCTTTAATAAAAAATAGAAATAAAAAAGATTAAATTAATATAAAAAGCCCTGGCGAAATACCAGGGCTAAAAAGAAACAATAATACTAGTTATAGTTTACGTTGCTTCCACCAAATTTAAACGACTTATTATCACTCTCGATCTTATCGCTTAATTGGATTAGACCAGGCATACTCCATACTTTTTGGCATAGACCACTACCGTTAGTAACTGTTACTTTAACTGAATCATTTGATATAGTATCAATTGCTAAGCAGGTCTCTTGTTTAACTTTGACCGGAGTAGCAACATTTGTCATAACATTAATGCTACTATTAAACCGACCCTGTGCTGTATAATAAGCGCCTAGATCTGTTGCTAGAGTTTGAATATTTGTAGCTGCTTTCGAAACCTCAGCATCATCACGTGTAGCTGCAAGTCTTGGAATAGCAACGGCTGCCAAAATACCTAAAATAACGATAACGAAGATCAACTCGATCATAGTAAAACCTTTTTTCATGGTTTACTCCTTAAATAAAATTCATCCCGCATACCTATATGCGAAACTTGGCGGAATTATAGATAAAAATTTAAAAATTGTCAATAGTTTTTAGCAAATTTTTTACAATTTATTTACGAAGCCCGATTTTGCGGGCATTGTAAAATCAAAATTTTAGGCCCATTCGATCTGTTTAATGTATTTTGACGACGCATCTGCACAATGGTACCATAAAAATCATTTGCTTTCATTATCGCACATCAGGCGATAAGCTATATGACTATTAGAGATGCAGAGATTCTATAGCCCGTATCGCTTAGTCAAAATTTCATAGCTCTCTACGCGTCTATCGCGCAAAAACGGCCACCAGCGGCGCACGTTTTCGCATCTTTGCATATCGATGGTTACGACTTCGCATAGCTCATCTGTGCTGTTTGCGCGAAACAACTGCTCGCCCTGCGCGCCAAAAACAAAGCTATTGCCCCAAAACCTAATCCCCTCTTCGCTGACAAGCTGGCCCACGCGCTGTTTATTCGGCAGCACCTCTAAAGTTTCGCCGTTAAATTTGATCTCTATCGAAATTTTTAAATTCTCTCGCGCCGCCTCATCCTTCGCGGGCAAAATTTCGCCGCCGATCGCCATTTTGCCGCTATCCGTTAGCGCCCCTTTATTAAAAGATAAAATTCCGCCCTCGCTTAAAATTTTACTCTCGCCGCTCGCATCCGTGGAGCGCGAAATTTTATCGCGCACATTTAAATTTGCTTCGCTCCCGGATAAAATTTCATCCGGCGAAACCTCGCTAAGCGCGGCGCTTTCAAAGCCCACGCGATTTACGGCGATTACGGGCAGGGAGTTTGCCACCGCATGCCCGCGCTGTACCGCGACCCAGGCCTCCAGCTGGCGTGCTTTTTCGTCCTCGCCGTCGCCGTCGAACCACCCGATCGCGGTCGGATATATGAGCAGCTCCGCACCGCGTAGCGCCATCGCGCGCGCCGCCTCGGGATACCATTGATCCCAACACACGAGTACGCCGAGCCGTCCCACGCTCGTATCTATGGGCTCAAAGCCCAGATCGCCCGGCGTGAAATAAAATTTTTCGTAAAACTGCGGATCGTCGGGGATGTGCATCTTGCGATACCGCCCCGCGATAGAACCGTCGCGCTCGAAGACCACGGCGATATTGTGATACAGCCCCGCGGCGCGGCGCTCAAAAAGCGAGCTTACCAGCACGACGCCAAATCTCTTCGCCACCTCGCTCCACAGCCGCAAATCGCGCTCGAAATCCTGCGCATAGTCGAAATTTTCAGTATTTTCGCGCTGGCAAAAATAATGCGTCTGATGAAGCTCTTGCAAAACGATTAACTGCGCGCCTTTCGCCGCTGCGCGCGCGATGAGCTCGATACTGCGCGCTATCGTACGCGCTTTAGTTCCTTCAAATTTATGCGAAATCAGTCCAACTTTTAAAATTTTCATATTTTTCCTTCGATCTAAATTTAAAGCCTGAATTTATTCATGCACGAGCAGTGCAGTGAGCCGTTTTGGCGGATGAAAACGCGCGCGTTCACTCCCACTGCTTCGCGATCCGCGCACGCTGCTCGCAGACGCGACAGCGCCAGCTCATCCGCAGCGTGGTTTGGATCGTGCGGATCTGCGGGGTCTGCGTAGGTAGGCACGATGAGCGCGCCGTTTAAAAAGACGAAATTTGCGTAAGTTGCAGGCAGCCTGCGCCCCTGATAAAAGATCGCGCGCGGGATCGGCAGTTCGATCACCTCGTACCCGAGCGATGAAATTTCGTTCCTCATCGCGCCAAGCTCTGCATAGTGCAGATCGCTAGGATCGTCGCACGACGAAATAGCCACAGTGCGCGGGCTTAGAAAGCGCGCCAGGGTGTCTACGTGGCTGTCGGTATCATCGCCTTTGATGAAGCCGCGTCCCAGCCAGATTATGTTTCTTAGCCCGAAAATTTCACGCAGCCGCGCGTCCAGTTCGGCCTTGCTAAGGGAGTTGCGATTTTCGTTTAGCAAACACGCGCTCGTAGTCAGCATCGTGCCCGCACCGTCAAAATCGACGCTGCCGCCTTCTAATATCAGATCCACGTCTCGCAGCGGGCGCTCGCTCGCGGCGTAAAGCTTGGAATTTAACGCGTCGTCCTTGGCGCTTGCAAACTTGCCGCCCCAGGCGTTGAAACGAAAATTTAGCCCCGTGATTTTGCCGCCCTCCTCTACGTCGATCGCGCCGTAATCGCGGATCCATGTATCGTCGGTGTCGATTTGTGCGAAGCTGACGTTTGCTAAGCCGCCGCAAATTTGCTCAAAATCCTCGCGGCTAGGCGCGATTGCGACGACCGGCTCAAACCTCGCTGCAGCGGCGATAAAGTCGCGGTAAGCCGCCCGTATCTCGCTCAAATATGGCGCCCAGTCGGTACCTGCATGCGGCAAAGACACCAAAAGCGCCTCTTGCTCTTCCCATTCGGCGAATGCTCTCATTTTTGCTCCAAGATTAAAATTTCACGGATTATAGCGAAGCTCGGTTTAAAAAGATATTTGTGGATGGTGCGCCCGGAGGAATTCGAATCCCCGACCTTTTGAACCGCAATCAAATGCTCTATCCAGCTGAGCTACGAGCGCACGAAATAAAAGAAACGGGATTATAGCGTTTTTAGCTTAAATTTAGCAAAAAAACCGAAGTAAATTTTAAATTTTAACGCGGCGGCAAATCGAGCATCAGGCACGATGGCTCGGGCGCGATCGCAGGAGAGCTGTACGACCGCATAAAATTCTTAAATCGAGCGTCTGCTACGGATCGCCATATAATTCGCGCCGCGAGATTAAATTTTAAAATTTTGCGCTGCTTTTAAATTTTATGCGGCACAGCGACGACGCAAGACGGCAGGTCAACCAGAAATCGCAGCTGCGCGCGCCTATCACGATAAACAAGATTCGCGATCTAAACGGCGCCGGCATTATCGAGCCAAAACCGTGTCTTGATATGCCCAAATATGATTCGTCGCCGCAAAGATCAGCAGTATGAATCAATACTATTATTTAAAATGCAAGGGCGCGGCAGTAGCGAATCACTCCATCGTAGCCAAAAGCCACCTCGCAAGCAGCGCATAAATTTTAATCCGCTTCGCAAAACGTTCAAATTTAAAAATCCGTTTCGCCAAAAACGTCTAAATTTAAGAAATCCGCTCCATTAAAACATTCAAAATTTAAAAACTCGCGGCTGCCTCGCGCGCGAATGTGCAATCACGAAATTACAAAATCACGAAATCACGAAATCACGAAAAATAAGCCGAATCCCGCGCACAATAAATAAAATTTAAATACTTTTTTGCTACCATAACGCAAATTTAAATAGGGGTATGCAAATGAATAAACGAAGTTTCTCGTCGCGCTGGGCTTTCATCATCGCCTGCGTGGGCTCTGCCGTGGGTATGGCAAACGTTTGGGGCTTCCCCTACAAACTCGGCACGAACGGCGGCGGCGCGTTTTTGCTGATCTATCTATTTTTTATCGCGCTATTTTCCTATGCGGGACTTAGCGCCGAGTACGCCATCGGACGCCGCGCCAGAACGGGCACTTTGGGCTCTTACGAATACGCGTGGAAAAGCCGCGGTCTGGGCACCGTCGGCAAGATCATCGGCTGGCTGCCGCTTGCGGGCTCGCTGTGTATCGCCATCGGCTACGCAGTCATCATCTCATACGTGCTTAAAGCCCTAGCACAGGCCATAGACGGCTCTTTGATGAGCGTGGATACGAACACTTGGTTTGAATCCTTCGCGCTAACGCCGTATTCGGTCGTGCCGTTTCACTTCATCGTCGTTGCGGGCACGCTTTTTACGCTGTTTTTCGGCGCGCACAGTATCGAAAAAACTAACAAAATCATGATGCCGCTATTTTTCATTCTTTTTGCGGTGCTCGCAGTCAAAGTCGCCATGCTACCGGGCTCGGGCGCTGGCTATAAATTTCTATTCACGCCCGATTTCGGCAAGCTCAGCGATCCGATGGTGTGGATATCTGCGATGGGACAGGCGTTTTTCTCGCTTTCGATCACGGGCTCGGGTATGATCGTTTACGGCGCGTATCTGCCTAAAAACGAAGACGTCGTCTCGGCTGCGAAAAATACGGCGTTTTTCGACACGCTTGCGGCGATGGTGGCCGCGCTAGTGATGATCCCTGCGGTCTTTGCGTATCACACCGATCCCGCCGCGGGTCCGGGGCTGCTTTTTGTAACGCTGCCTAAAATTTTACAAGATATGATCGGCGGGCAAATTTTTGCGATCATCCTCTTTACGGCGGTGATCTTCGGCGGAATTTCATCGCTTCAAAATATGTTTGAAGTCGTCGCCGAGTCCTTGATGCATAAATTTCCGCGCCTGAACCGCACCTGCACGCTCGTGCTTTTGTGCGTGATATGCTTCGGCGTGGGCGTGAATATGGAAGCGATCGTCAAATGGGGGCCGTGGATGGACTTCGTCTCGATCTACATCATCCCGATCGGCGCGGTCATCGGCGCGGTTTCGTGGTTTTGGGTGATCAAGAAAGATGAAATTTTAGATGAAGTAAATTCGGGCGCATCCAAGCGATACGGCGCGTTTTGGTACAACACGGGGCGCTTTTTATACGTGCCGCTGGCGATGTTACTTTGCATAATCGCGCTAAGCATGCATATTTCGTTTTAATTTGAAATTTCGGCGACGCGCCGATAAGCACCGATATGAGGGAGAGGAAATGAAAAAAATCTTTTTAGCGTTTGCGTTGTGTCTCAGTTTTAGCGGGGCTGCTTTTGCGATGCAAGATACGGAGCCGAGCGAGGTGCAAGAGCAAAATTCCGCTGGAGTTAAAATTTTAAGCGACGGGTTTTATAAAATGTCCGCCGAAGAGCGCGGTAAGGCATTGAATGATTGTGATGCTTCGCACTTCTATAGAGGATGCGATAAAATTTTTTCACAAGAGATCTCGCAACTTATTAAAAAGTGCGATATGGGCGACGGTAAATATAGCGCTTGTCAGAGCTTATTAAGTATCACGGATAAGCGCTGCTTTGAAAAAGAGGGGGTTGAGAATTCTCTATCTTGCGATCTATCAGGCAATCTGTTAGTCAAAATGAATAAAATCCCTATGGGATTAAAAAGATTATCTATGGCTTGTGAAGTAGGCAAAATAGGGAACTCTTGTCTGCTTTATGCTATAACTTGTTTTTATCACTCTTTGGATATAGATGAAGTAATTAAATATATGGCAATGGCTCGAGATTTAGCGTATGATAAAGAGCGCTACAATAAAATCATCAAAAAATTGCAAGATTGCAAAGCTGACAAAGAATGTAATCCCGCAAAATTAGAATTTCAATAGGCAAACGGCAAGAGCAAATACGGCGGGCTAAATTTCTAAATTTAAAAGACAAAGGAAAGATCGCTATGGCGGATAGGCTGATCGACATCGGGCTAATTTTGTTTTTCGGCGGCTTTGGCTTTTGTATGCTATATAAACGGCGTATTGGGCATCGGCAAAGACTATATGCAGCGCAATAAAATAGACTTGGTGCGCTGGATGTTTAGTCCGAGGCACATCTTGCGATCCAATACGCCGTTTGATTCGAGCGAGCCGCTAGAATTAAAATTCAAAGAGCCCAGAAGCAAGCACATGATCTACAACTTCTTTGAGTTCATCATCCATTATGCGATAATCGCGCCGTTTTTAGCGATCCGTGCGGGGATTTTTCTGTTTTGTACGGGGTGCGTCATCAAAATTTTATCCTAAATTTAAAATTTTCGGCGCGGATACAGAGCGGGCATTGCATAGACGCCGTTTTCGTTGCAGAATTTCAAATTTTACGCCGCATCTCTTGCTAAGCATGCTACACTTATTATATTTTAAGAGATAAAATTTCAAAATTTTATCCCCAAATTCACGACTTGCGAATTTTATGCCGTATTTTCTGTTTCTTGGGGCGGGAAGAGGATCCCAATGCGAGGTAACACTTCTCGCAGGCGCTGCCTCGCAGCACCGCATTGCTCTGCTCGCCCGCAAACCCCGCCTAGCCCCCTACAACGCTATATGGACGAGCTGCACTCGCGTAAAATTCTTTCTATTGCGGCTACGCCGCATGAAATTCTTTAGAGGTAAATTTATTGTATTTGGAATTTTAAAATTCCATCCGTAGCCGTCAAGCCAATTTATCCGCCGATAAATCATCAAACCGCCAAGCCGTCCTCCGATCGTCAAGCTTCCGCTTGACCGCAAACTAAACTATCCGCCAGCCAAACCGATCGGCAACCGGCTAGTCGTCAAACAACCAACCGACCGCCGAATTTATCGATAGCGGAGCCGTATAAAACCGACCGACCGCCAAAAGCAGTAGCCGCAGACTAGTGGAGTGCGCCCGAGTTACAAAACGACTGACCGCCGAAGCAATATACCGCCAACCGATCGGCAGTCGAACCGTATAAAACTAACCGACTGATCGCCGAGCCAAAGCCCTAGCCTGCGTTACTGCACGTAAATTTTATAATCCCCGTAGCCTAGCGCGTCCATCTCCTCAAGCGGGATAAATTTTAAACTCGCGCCGTTGATGCAGTATCTCATACCGCCCTTCTCTCTCGGTCCGTCATCAAAGACGTGCCCCAAATGGCTGCCTCCTACGCGGCTTGAGACCTCGACGCGCTGCATGCCGTGGCTGTCATCTTGCGCATATGCGATCGCATCGGTCGTTATCGGCTTTGAAAAGCTCGGCCAGCCGCAGCCCGCGTCAAATTTATCAGTGGATGAAAAAAGCGGCTTTTTTGACACGATGTCGATATAGATGCCCTTTTTATAATTCTTGTCGTATTCGCTCGAAAACGGCCGCTCGGTTGCCTTTTCCTGCGTGACTTGATACTGAAGCTCGGTCAAATTTTTCTTTAGCTCATCCTTGCTTTGCACTTTAAATTTCTCATCGTCCTCAAGCGGCTTTTTAGCGAGGCGCAGATCGATGTGGCAGTATCCGCCGGGGTTTTTGCCGAGGTAGTCCTGATGATACTCCTCGGCGCGGACGAAATTCTTTAGCGGCGCCACTTCGACGGCGATCTTTTCTTTAAATTTTGCCTGCTGCGCCGCTATGAAATAGCGCGCGATCTCGCCGCTTGATTCATCGGTATAATAGATGCCCGTGCGATACTGCGTGCCAATGTCGTTGCCCTGACGGTTTAGCGACGTGGGATTAATCGACTTGAAATAAAGTTGCAACAGCATCGATAACGGTAGCCGTTCGGGGTCGTAGACCACGCGTACAGCCTCGGCAAAGCCCGTCTTATCGGTGCAAACCTCCTGGTATGAGGGGTTTTTCCCATGCCCGTTGGCATATCCAGTTTGTGTTTCTGTTACGCCTTCTATTTGTTTCAGGTAGTGTTCTGTTCCCCAGAAGCATCCGCCTGCCAGATATATTTCTGCTTTCGTGTTCATTGTATGTCCTTTCTTTTCTTGATTTTTACTGTTTCCAGTGCAGCATGCCACGACCGCACATAATGCGGTTATGGCCATCTTTAATGTCAGTCTGTTCATCTTTGTTTTGTTTTGAGTTAGAACAAAGCTATACATTTTTACGCAAATAGCCAAAGAAGAATGGCATTTTGAAGGTTATTTAAAGAAAAAACATTACTTTTGCACTAAGTCTATGTTGTGCGGCAGACGCTTAGGTTGGTCTTGTCGCCCATGTTTTGGAAATTCATTTACTTGCAAACAACATGTATATACGACTGGCAACCCCGGCCGACCTTGATGCCGTGATGCGGCTTTTAGACATCGGTCGCCAGCGGATGGAAGCCACAGGGAACACCCAACAGTGGGAAAAGGGCTACCCATCGCACGCCACCGTGGAAGAAGATCTGCGGCGTGCGCAATGCTATGTGGGTGAGCAAGAAGGCCGAGTGGTGGCTACCTTTGTGCTGGCACAAGGTCCCGACCGCACATACGCACACATTTGGCAAGGCGAATGGCTGGATAACGAAAGGCCTTATTGCGTGATACATCGCATGGCGGCCGACGAAACCCAGCACGGCGTGTTTGCCGAAGTGATGGCCTTTTGTAAGGAGCGGGCAACAAACCTGCGTATCGACACGCACAGAGACAACGCCCCCATGTTGCACAACATCAGGAAACACGGCTTCGAATATTGTGGCGTGATACACACCGACAATGGAAGCGAACGCCTGGCGTTTCAATGGTTACGAACAGAAACATACTAAATAAAGACTATATGAAGAGAGTTTTAAATCAAGCCAATATGGTTGCAACCCTCATGCTGTTAGCATTGGTGATGGTTGCACAGCCCATGTGGGCACAACATGAGTTCGGCGCAAAGCGCAAGAGCTATGGTTATGGCGTGGATAGAAATGCCGTTTATTACGAAGGACGTATGATGGCAGGTGCCGATGCACGTACTTTCGAGTATTTGGGGCATGGTTATGCCCGCGATCGCAACGTGGTTTATTATCGTGGCGAGGTGATACGCGGTGCCAATCCACGTACGTTTCGTGTGGTGGGCGATGTTGAAGAACAGCCCACAATCGTGTTCCCCGACGACCGCACACCCGATTATGACAGGCGAGGGAGTGCCGACTGGGAGCGTTTCCCCGAAGAGTTGTTGCCCGGTAACAGTTTGGGTTTCGGCTATTCGAAGACCAATTTCGACGTGTATTACCTCGGAAAAAAGATTGGTGCATCGGCTAGCAGCTTCCAAGTGCTGAGTTTTGGTTATGCCAAAGACGCCTTTAGCATCTATTTTGAAGGTATGGAGGTGAAGGGAGCGTCAAACGGTTCGTTCCGCGTACTTATCGATGGCTATGCCAAAGACGCCTTTAACGCCTACTATCGTGGGCGAGAGATTCCCAACTGCAATGTTCGAAACTTTGAATGTATGGGTAGAGGCGTGGCACGCGATGATGAAAATAAGTATTATTTGGGGCAAAAGGTGGTGTGGTGAACGGCCTCACCTTCAACTTCCTCTCCAAAAGAAAGAGGGGAGAGGTATGCTTTGTAGATTGATTGACAGCTTTGCCGGCTGCTTCAATTTGGCAAAGTGCCTCGTGAAATAGTCAGTTTACCAATCAGGAAAGTTAGAAAAAAGATGGAAAAAGTATTGAGAATACTGCTGCCCAATGCGCAGCAAAGTTGCAGAACGGCCATATATTTGCTAGTGGCACGTGTGATATTCGCCCTCTTGTTGGCCATGCATGGCTGGCAAAAGTTGCAAGGATTCGAACAGATGTCGGCCCATTTTCCCGACCCATTAGGGCTGGGCAGCAGCCTTTCGCTCACCTTAGCCATCTTTGGCGAGTTGGCTTGTTCGTTGGCTTTG
>CALHQN010000116.1 GCA_938036585.1 uncultured Campylobacter sp. | reverse complement strand
TGCTCGCGCTGCTTGCGAGCATCTCATCTTTGCAGCGCAAAATTTAACCGCGCCGAGGTTTGGATTATATTAAATTTAGCTTTAATTTAGCTATTTTTAAATATAATCCCAGCTTCAATTCACACACACCAATCCTAAAATTTGGTTGCGTTTGTCAAAAACAAATGTTAATGGGTGTGGAGGAGAAACCTAAATTTCGGGGAAACCCACAAGGAGAAAACTCATGGTAACAATGAGAGATTTGCTAGAGTGCGGCGTTCATTTCGGACACCAAACACGCAGATGGAATCCGAAGATGAAAAAATTCATTTTCGGCGAGAGAAAAGGTATCTACATCATAGATCTACAAAAAACTATCCGCTACTTCCGCTACACTTATAATATCGTACGCGATGCGGCTGCCGAGGGCAAGACGATACTTTTCGTAGGTACCAAAAAACAAGCTGGCGCAACGCTAAAAGAGTACGCCGAGAAGTGCGGCATGCCTTATGTGAGCCACAGATGGCTAGGCGGTATGCTGACGAATTTTTCCACTATCAAGCAATCGATCCGCAAGCTCGAAGTAATCGAGACTATGGAAGAGGACGGCTCGATAAATTTACTAACCAAAAAAGAGGCGCTAATGCTTCACCGCAAAAAAGAGAAACTCGAGCTTTATCTAGGCGGCATTCGCAATATGAAGGGTCTTCCCGATATGATCTTCGTCATCGACGTCGTAAAAGAAAAGATCGCCGTAGCGGAAGCTAACCGCCTAAAAATGCCGGTTATTGCGCCTTTGGATACCAACTGCGATCCGGACGTAGTCGATTTCCCGATCCCTGGCAACGACGATGCGATCCGCTCGGTACAGCTTTTTTGCCAAGAGATGGCTGAGGCGATCAACGAGGGCAAGGCGCTTCGCGATCAAGACGCGAGCGAGGACGGCGAGCAGAGCGAAGCCGTCAGCGACGAGGAGAAAGAGGAAGTCGTAGCTGAGGCGATGAGCGAAGAGGATTTTGAAGTGAGCGAGGACGAAGAGTAATGGAAATCAGCGCACAAATGGTAAAAGAGCTCCGCGA
>CALHQN010000115.1 GCA_938036585.1 uncultured Campylobacter sp. | reverse complement strand
CGTCCTACATACTCCGTTGAGCGCGCTTACCGGAGTGGGCGGATTTGAGCTTGAAATCGTATATCTGTATCTCTCTGCCGCGATCTGCCTAGTAATTTGCGGCGGCGGGGAGTTTGTGCTGATTAGAGATTAAAATTTAGTTAAATTTACGTTTCTGTAAGTTTAAACAAAGTATAATCCGAATCTTTTTGAATAAATTTTTGTGAAAGGAAAGATGTGCCAACCATAAATCAATTGGTCAGAAAAGAGCGCAAGAAGATTACCGAGAAATCGAAGTCTCCGGCGCTAAAGAATTGCCCTCAACGAAGAGGAGTTTGCACTAAGGTCTATACTACGACCCCTAAAAAGCCAAACTCAGCGCTTCGTAAAGTTGCCAAAGTAAGGCTTACTAGCGGATTTGAAGTCATCAGCTATATCGGCGGTGAAGGTCACAATCTACAAGAGCACTCCATCGTGCTAGTTCGCGGCGGTCGCGTAAAGGATCTACCGGGCGTTAAATATCACATCGTCCGCGGTGCGCTCGATACTGCAGGCGTTGCGAAACGAACCGTTGCAAGATCAAAATACGGTGCTAAACGACCTAAAAAATAGTTTGGCCTAAACAGACCGGCACTAGATTTTGCCGAGTTTGAGTAAAATTTTAAAATTTGAAGGAATAAAATGAGAAGAAGAAAAGCTCCCGTTAGGGAAGTTATGCCCGATCCGATTTATGACAGCAAAGTAATCACAAAATTTATTAATTCGCTTATGTTCGACGGCAAAAAGAGCGTCGCTACCGAGATCATGTACGGAGCCTTAAATTTCATCGACAATAAAGGCGGCGAGAAGAAAGGTATCGAAATTTTCAACGATGCTATCGATAATGTTAAGCCTTTGATGGAGGTAAAATCTCGTCGTGTAGGCGGCGCAACTTATCAGGTTCCGATAGAGGTTAGGCCGGCTCGCCAGCAGGCTTTGGCTATCCGCTGGATCATATCTTTTGCGAGAAAAAGAAGCGAGCGCACGATGATAGAGCGCCTGGCTTACGAGCTTATGGACGCCGCAAATTCTAAAGGTTCTTCGTTTAAGAAGAAAGAAGACACCTACAAGATGGCGGAAGCCAATAAAGCTTTCGCGCATTATCGTTGGTAGGAGGGCATTATGGCAAGAAAAACCCCTTTACATATGGTTAGAAACATTGGTATCGCCGCTCACATCGATGCCGGAAAGACGACTACAAGCGAAAGAATTCTGTTTTTTACCGGTATGAGCCATAAGATCGGCGAGGTTCACGAGGGCGCCGCTACGATGGACTGGATGGAGCAAGAGCGCGAGCGCGGTATTACGATTACGTCTGCGGCGACTACCTGCTTTTGGAAGGACCACCAGATAAATTTGATCGACACCCCGGGCCACGTCGACTTTACTATCGAAGTAGAGCGCTCAATGCGCGTTTTAGACGGCGCGATTTCGGTATTTTGCTCGGTCGGAGGCGTTCAGCCTCAAAGCGAGACTGTTTGGAGACAAGCGAATAAATACCACGTTCCGCGCATCATCTTCGTAAATAAAATGGACCGCGTCGGCGCAAATTTTTATAATGTCGAGCAACAGGTAAAAGATAGGCTCAAGGCCAACCCGGTTCCGATTCAAATTCCGATCGGCGCCGAGGACGATTTTAAAGGCGTTATCGATCTAGTTACTATGAAAGCGCTCGTTTGGGACGATAGTAAGGGCCCTTCGGCTCCGGAGACCGTCGAAATTCCTGCCGAGCTACGAGAAAAAGCGCAAGAGTATCACGACAAGATGATCGAAGCGGTAGCCGATACCGATGAAGCTTTGATGGAGAAGTATTTTAACGGCGAAGAGCTAAGCATCGAAGAGATTAAAAAGGGTATCAAAAAAGGCTGCTTAAGTTTGAGCTTTTTCCCTATGCTATGCGGCACCGCATTTAAAAACAAAGGCGTACATCCTTTACTAGACGCGGTCGTAGATTATCTACCTGCGCCTGATGAGGTGCCTGCGATTAAAGGCCAGTATGAGGACGGTAGCGAGGTTCGCGTAAGCTCTACCGACGAGGGCGAGTTTGCGGGTCTCGGATTTAAGATTATGACCGATCCTTTCGTAGGTCAGCTTACCTTCGTACGCGTTTATCGCGGCGTTTTAGAAAGCGGTAGCTACGTCGTAAATACCGGCAAGGGTAAAAAAGAGCGCATCGGACGCTTGCTAAGGATGCACTCAAATAAACGCGAAGAGATCAAGGAGCTTTATGCGGGCGAGATCGGCGCCGTCGTGGGTCTTAAAGATACCCTTACGGGCGATACGCTAGCTAGCGAAAAAGATAAGGTGATCTTGGAGCGTATGGAATTTCCTGATCCCGTTATCAGCGTAGCGGTAGAGCCTAAAACCAAAGCCGATCAAGAGAAAATGGGCATCGCGCTTCAAAAATTGGCGCAAGAGGATCCGAGCTTTAGGGTCGCAACCGACGAAGAGAGCGGACAGACGATCATTTCGGGAATGGGCGAATTGCACCTTGAGATCATCGTAGATAGAATGCTTAGAGAATTTAAAGTTGATGCCGAAGTCGGACAGCCGCAGGTCGCATATCGCGAGACTATCCGCAAAAAGGTCGAGCAAGAGTACAAATATGCCAAACAATCGGGCGGTCGCGGTCAATACGGTCACGTATTTTTACGCCTAGAGCCTTTGGAGCCTGGCACCGGATATGAGTTCGTAAACGATATCAAAGGCGGCGCTATTCCGAAAGAATACATCCCTGCAGTCGATAAGGGCTGCCAAGAGGCGATGCAAAACGGCGTTTTGGCGGGCTATCCGGTCGAGGACGTGCGCGTAACGGTCTATGACGGAAGCTACCACGAAGTCGACAGCTCCGAAATGGCGTTCAAGCTTGCCGCTTCTATGGGCTTTAAAGAGGGCGCTAGAAAAGCGGGCGCCGTAATCTTGGAGCCTATGATGAAAGTCGAGGTAGAAACCCCTGAGGAGTATATGGGCGACGTCATCGGCGATCTAAACAAGCGCCGCGGACAGGTCAATAATATGAGCGAGCGCGGCGGCAACAAGATCATCGACGCGTTTTGCCCGCTTTCGGAGATGTTCGGTTACTCGACCGATCTGCGCTCCCAGACGCAGGGTCGCGCGACCTATTCGATGGAATTTGATCACTACGACGAGGTTCCTAAAAACGTTGGCGAAGAGATCATTAAAAAGCGCAACGGCTAAGTTTAACGAGCGCTAGGGTGCGGCGATAGCTTTATCGTCAATCCCCGGCGCTTCTTTGAA
>CALHQN010000114.1 GCA_938036585.1 uncultured Campylobacter sp. | reverse complement strand
GGAGAAATTTATGACAAAAGCAGAAATCAAAGAGTTAATGGACTTTTTCGGCGAGAAGCAAGGCATTAACGAGCTAAAAATTAAAGATAAAGATTTTGAAATCGAGATAAAAAAATATGGCGCGAACGCTCCTGCGGCCGCGCAAGCCCAGGCTGCGATGCCCGCGCCTCAGATGACGATCGTCGCGCCGAGCGTTGCACATAGCGAAAAGCCCGTAAGCAAAGGCTCTATGGATACGATCGACAGCCCGATGGTGGGTACTTTTTATAAGGCGCCGAGCCCTGGTGCTACGGAGTTTGTAAGCGTAGGTCAGGTCGTGCATAAAGGCGATACTATCGGTATAATCGAAGCAATGAAGATCATGAACGAGATTGAGGCGGAGTTTGACTGCCGCATCAAAAAAGCCCTCGTCGAGGATGGACAGCCCGTCGAATACGCTATGGCGCTATTTGAGGTCGAGAAGCTATGAGAGAGCTTAAAAAGATCCTCATTGCAAACCGCGGCGAGATCGCCCTGCGCGCGCTTCGCACGATCCAGGAGATGGGCAAACAGGCTATCGTCGTGCACTCTACTGCCGACAAGGACGCGCTTTACGTAAAATACGCCGACGCGTCGGTCTGTATCGGCGGACCGCGCAGCAGCGACAGCTACCTAAATATCCCCGCAATCATAACGGCGTGTGAGCTAACGGAAGCCGACGCGATATTTCCGGGATACGGCTTTTTGAGCGAAAGTCAAAATTTCGTCGAAATTTGCGCCAAACACGGCATTAAATTTATCGGTCCAAGCGTCGAGGCGATGACCTTGATGAGTGATAAGAGCAAGGCAAAGCAAGTAATGATGCGCGCGGGCATCCCCGTAGTGCCGGGCAGCGACGGTGCGATCGCAAGCGTTGAAGAGGCGCGCAAGCTAGCCGCTAAAATCGGCTACCCCGTCATCATTAAAGCCGCAGCAGGCGGCGGCGGACGCGGAATGCGCATAGTCGAGCGCGAAGAGGATATCGAAAAACTCTTTTGGTCTGCCGAGAGCGAAGCGATGAGCGCGTTCGGCGACGGCACGATGTATATGGAAAAATATATCACAAATCCGCGCCACATCGAGGTTCAGGTCCTGGGCGACGAGCACGGCCGCGTCGTGCATATCGGCGAGCGCGACTGCTCGATGCAGCGCCGCCACCAAAAGCTGATCGAAGAAAGCCCGGCCGTGATCTTGGACGAGGAGACGCGCAAGAGCCTGCTCGAAACGGCGGTTCGCGCCGCTAAGGCGATCGGATACGCAAGCGCGGGAACGTTTGAGTTTTTATACGACAGCAAGGATAAAAAATTCTATTTCATCGAGATGAATACCCGCCTACAGGTCGAACACACCGTAAGCGAGATGCGAAGCGGGCTAGATCTGATCGAGTGGATGATCCGCATCGCGCAGGGCGAGAAGCTGCTGCCTCAAAGCGAGATAAAATTTAGCGGACACGCGCTTGAGTGCCGCATCACCGCCGAGGACTCCAAAAGCTTTATGCCAAATCCGGGAAAAATCACAAAATACGTCGCTCCGGGCGGCAGAAACGTGCGAATGGACAGCCACGTCTATGAGGGCTACTCGGTGCCGCCTTACTACGACAGCATGATCGGCAAGCTCATCGTCCACGACAGGGACCGCGAGCGCGCGATCGCAAAGATGAAGGTCGCGCTCGGCGAGCTCATCATCGGCGGCATAAAATCGACCCGCGATTTTCACCTGATGATGATGAACAACCCCGATTTCTTGAGCAACAACTACGATACGAACTACTTAGCCAAGCATTAAATTTAAAATTCCAAGGGATGAAATTCTCTTGGAATTTTAAAATTTATTTGAAATTCTAAATTTAAGAGTCCACTTTAAATTTTACATTTAAAAATCTACTTCAAATTTTATTTTAAAATCTCGTCGCTCCATGCTTTAAATTTTGCTATTAAATTTACCGCTAAGT
>CALHQN010000113.1 GCA_938036585.1 uncultured Campylobacter sp. | reverse complement strand
GTAAGCAAAATGAGATCAAAATTTTAAACACGCTAAATGGAGAAATCTTAAACGAGATAAAAGGCGACTTCGGCATTTTTGATAAAATTTGCTTTCTAGCGAACGGCTCGTTGCTAGGCAAGGAGCGCTACGCAGGCAAGCTAGTTTGCCTTGACGCTGCAAGCGGCGAGCGACTAGAGCCTGCATGGCTACAAGGCGAATGCGCCGAAGCGGACGAGCTTTGCGTTAGCGCGGACGGTTCGCGGCTGGCGTTAATAAACTACGACAAGGCTCACATCATCGATCTAAAAAGTGGAAATTTGCGGCTTAGCTTTGAGCTTTCGCACGTCGTGAAGCGCTGCGAAGTGAAATTTGAGCGTATAAACGGCGAGGAGTTTTTAGCCGTGCGCACCGACTACGGCTGCTTTAGCCTATATCGCGTTTAAATTTAAAATAGCACGGGGCCATTAAATTTACAATGCGGATTTACGAATAAAACCCGCAAAATTAAAATTTATCGGCGGGTTTTGCCCGCGCAAATTTACCCGCCGATCAGAAATACAAAAATTTAAGCCGCCTTAATCTCTCGTAGCCTATACCAAGCGATGATTTGTAAGATAAACGCCGCCAGAAGTATAAAATATCCGATAGCTATAGCGACCGTTAGTGCACCGACGACCGTGCAAATGAAGTAATAGAGGAAAAATTTATCGCCCGATATTCTTGAAAGCTCATTATAAACTTGGAATTCTTTAAAAAACGCATAGATCATACCGATTATGCCGGCGATGAAGAAAATGACGCCGATGGATATGCCGATACCGCTGGCACCGCCATATTTAGCGCTAGCGCCTATCAGTGCGAATACCCCCATAGTCGCACCTATAAAGATAAGTATGGTCGCTACGACGGTGGCTACTAGATAAATGATGTAGTTTTTCTTAAGCGTAGGGCTGGCAGCTTTATTTGAAAGCTTGATAATAGCGAGCAATATACATATAAAACCTACGATGACGAAAACTAAACCGATAAACGGAATAACGCCTAAAATCGGTAGCGCCGATCCCGCTAGTCCAAGCGTTCTGATGGTTGATAAATTATCATCCCCAAGAGAAAAATTAGAGAAATCTACGTTAATGAGCTTTGTTTTTGTAAGGTATATCTCCTTTGCAGTTTGACCTTCTGCGATAAAATCAACTTCATCGCCTTGACTCAAAACGACTGGTTTGCCTTCCTCGTTTGCCGATTTCACATCCTCTTGCTGGTATGAGTAGCGGCTCTCATCTGCGGCAAGGATAATGCCCTTAGCCAAAATAGTTCCTTTCACGGTTTCTCCTTTGAGATTAAATAAAATGTGGATTATATATTTTTTAAACAAAAGCTTATCTTAAAGATAGTAGTTCAGCATCAAATCCGCTTTATCCGCAGTCAAATTTACC
>CALHQN010000112.1 GCA_938036585.1 uncultured Campylobacter sp. | reverse complement strand
CGTACAAAGCGCGCTACAAACCCCGTCCGTACTGATCGGCTTTAGCCTCGTTTTCGTCGCGCTCGCGCTTTCGATGTTCGGATTTTACGAGATCCGCTTGCCTGCGCGCTTTCAAAGCTTCTTAAATAGCAAAAGCGAAAAAAGCGGCGGTCTGATCGGAGTTTTTTCGATGGGGCTCATCTCGGCGCTCGTCGTATCGCCGTGCATCTCCGCTCCGCTTGCGGGCGCGCTCGTTTACATCGCGGGCAGCGGCGACGTTCTGCTGGGCGCAGCGGCTCTTTTTGCGCTCGGGCTCGGAAGCGGCGCGCTACTGCTTGTGGTGGGGCTCGGCGGCGCACTGCCTAGGCCCGGAGCTTGGATGGAAGCGGTGCCTAAAATTTTCGGCTTTTTACTGCTTTTTACGGCGGTGTGGATTTCGCGCACGCTCATCGGCGAAAATTTAAGCCTGCTGATTTATGCGGTTTTGGGCGCGATCTTCGCAGGATTTTTGGGGCTGTTTGACGGCGGTGCGAGCGGGATAAAGCGCGCTTTGGCTCTTATAATCGCGCTATATTCGGCGCTGCTGCTTGCGGGCTTTGCCAGTGGCGCGAAAGATTTTTCCAGACCGCTTGGTAATCTAATCCCGCAAAACGCGAGATATTCCAGGGGCGGCTTGGGCGAGAGCTTGCAGGCGGGCGAAATTTCTCGCGCTCAAAATTTTAGCGGCGCGCATTTTTCATTTATGCGCGATCTGGCGCAGCTGCGTGGCGAAATAGAAAATTCCAAAAAGCCCGTTATAGTCGATTTTTGGGCTAGCTGGTGCAAAAATTGCGAGCAGAACGAACGGGCGTTTGCGGACCATGCGCTTGCCGGCGCGCTTGATAAATTTAGCCTTTTAAAGATCGATCTTAGCGAAGATAGCGAGCAAAATAGGGCGATAAAAGCTCATTTTAACGTATTCGGCCCGCCTACGATTCTGTTTTTTAAAGAGGGTGCCGAGATTGCGAGCTTGCGTCAGATCGGCAGTGTAAATTCCGAAAAGCTGGCTGAGATTTTAAGCGAAATTTAGTGAAATTTAGATAGATTTCAAACAAAATTTAGTTTTAAGGATTGCGCGATGATAAGCAAAAATAGGGCTACGAAAGAGACCAAAATCGAGCTGGAGCTGGAGCTTTACGGGCGTGGCTCGGCGCAGATACAAACGGACATCGGCTTTTTCGATCATATGCTTAGCGCGTTTGCCAAGCACGCGTGGATTGATCTGAGCTTGCGCTGCGAGGGCGATTTGCAGGTCGATTTTCACCACAGCGTCGAAGACTGCGGCATCGTGCTCGGAAGCGCGATAAAAGAGGCGATCTATCCCGCGCAAAACATCGAGCGCTTCGGCGATAGCGTCGTCGTGATGGACGAGGCGGCGGTTTCTGCGGCGCTTGATTTTTCCAACCGCGCGTTTTTGGTATTTGATTGCCCGAGCCTAAAGCGCGGCAAGATCGGCGAATTCGACGCCGAGCTCGTGGAGGAATTTTTTCGCGCTTTGGCTTTCAATGCAAATTTCACGCTACATATAAACCAAATTCGCGGCGAAAATCTACACCACGTCGCAGAAGCCTCGTTTAAGGCGTTTGCCGTCGCATTTCGTCGCGCGATAAGTATTAACGAGCGCGCCGGCGTGCCTAGCACGAAGGGCGTTTTATAGCGGTAAATGCGCGCTAAATTTAGTAAATTTGGCAATTCGCGGTTTTGTAATTTTATCGGCGTTTGAAATTTTACTCTCGCCGCTGCTTGAAATTTGCAAAATTTCACTTTTGCTCGGGCGAGGGTCGTCGCTTTATTAAGACGCTTGCTCTAGGCGTATTTGCGCTTACGCTCTTGCTTGACTGGCGCGTAAATTTAATCGGCGCGCTAAAATGCTGCTTTGCACATTAAAATTTAAAGGTAAAAAATGAATATTTTCGGATCGCTTATGGAGATTTTAAATGTGCTGTTTTTGATCTGCTTTGTTTGGCTTGTCGCGTGCTTGATTAAATTTATCAGATCAAAAGACGAGCCGGAGCGCCATAAAAGAGATAAAAAATTTCTAATTATTTCGACGGTTGCGTTTTTGTGTACTTTCGCTCCGCTGGTATATTTTGAGTGGCTGCCGGATCTGTTCATCTCGATCTCGGTTTTGATCGCGCTGCCGATAATTTCGTTTATTTTCCTCATCGTGTATTTAATAAAATTTATTAAATCCGCTAAAAGCGCGCCCGAGCAGCGCAGAAAGATTAGAAATCTCCTGATTCTCTCCGCGTTTTTATTCATAATCTTTTCAGCCGCCTTAATGGGCTTTTTATGGCTGCTTAACAGCGCTATTTCGCATATGTGAGGCACAAAATGAGCGATGAAATTTTTCAAAAAACGATCGCCGTAATATTTACGGCTTGGGCGATTAGCGTTTGTGCGCTAGTCGCAGCGGCGCTGTATCTGCAGAGCAAATGCTCGATCATCTCCTATATTGCAAACGGAAACTAAGATGAAGCGTGCAATTATCGCCATTTTTCTGGTGTTTATCTTAGCGGCTTTCGATTTTGCGTTTTACCGCCTCGTCGTGAAGCGATACGTAAATCAAAGCAGCGCCGAGATGCAGGCCAAATCGATCGAGCTACATAAATTTCTGCCGTTTGATGAGGGCTCGCAGATCGTGCGCGTTAGCTCCAGTTTAAAACTTAGCGGCGATCTGCCGATAATCGACGGTGCAGCGGCTTTGTATCCCGTCTTTTCGGCGTTCGTCGCAGCGAACTATCCGAAGGACAGCGTGGAATTTGACGGGCAAAATTTCACGAGTGCTAGCAGGCTTAAATTTAGCAACACTCGCGGCGCATACAAGGCCATAAGCGACGGCGAGGCGGATCTGATCTTCGTCGCAGCCCCTTCAAAGCAGCAGCTTGATTACGCGCGAGAAAAGGGCGCAAACTTACGCTTCGTGCCGATCGGGCTGGAAGCGTTCGTCTTTATCGTAAATGCGAATAACAAAGTTTCAAGCTTAAGCGTGGATCAGGTGCGAGGAATTTATTCGGGGCAATATAGCGACTGGTCGCAGCTCGGCGGCGAGCGCATGCGAATAGATGCCGTGCAGCGAAACGTAGGCAGCGGCAGCCAGAGCGCGTTTTTGAAATTTATGGGCGAGACGCAGCCTAAGCGCAAGATCACGGGCTTTTTCGGTAGCGCGATCGGCTTTTCGTTTCGCTATTACGTCGAGGGGATCGTGCAAAACGGCGGCGTGAAGATGCTTAGCCTAAACGGCGCGTATCCAAACAAAGAAAATATCGCTAGCCGCAAATACCCGCTCGTAGCCGAAATTTACGCGGTTTACGACGAAAATAACAAAAACGAAAATATCCGCATCTTGATAGATTGGATCCTTTCGCCGCAGGGGCAAAGCATCATCGAAAATAGCGGCTACGTGCCGATTAAAGGCTAAGATCGCAGCTTAAATTTATACGGCGTTTGCCAAAAATTCAGCCAAATTTCGTTAAAATCACAAAATTTCAAAAAACGGAAAACGAAGTGATAAAGATCATATTTTTAGACGTAGACGGCTGCCTTAGCGACGGCGGGCTGTACCATTCAAACGGCGGCGAAGAGATGAAGAAATTTAACGTAAAAGACGGGTTCGGTATCCAGGAGTGGCAGCGGCTGGGGCTAAAGGTCGCGATCATCACCGGCAAAAGCTCGCAAATCGTCGCAAACCGTGCACGCGAGCTAAAGATCGATACGCTCTTTCAAGGCGAAAAAGACAAGCTCTCAAGGGCGGAGCAAATTTTAAAAAATTTTAACCTAAGCTTCGATGAGGCCGCCGCGATCGGCGATGATATAAACGACGCGAAGCTTTTAAATGCGGTCGCGATCAGCTTCAAGCCCGCCGATGCGCTAAGCTCGCTAAAAGCGGACGTCGCGCTAAGCAAAAACGGCGGCTGCGGCGCGGTGCGCGAGATGATCGAAATACTCGTCGATAAAAACGGCATGCGCGAAGAGTGGAATAGCAAATGGCTGTAGTTTCACAAGCGCGCGTGAGAGAGCCTGCGAGAGGCGAAATTCCGCGCAGATCAAAAGGGTCCGAGCGATGGTGATAAAAATTTTCTACGTTGCGATTGCGATCTTTTGCGTCGCGATGGTATTTTTAAGCGTGCAGACGCCGTATTTTAGCGATATGTTTAGGCAGGATCTAAGTATTGCGAATATGGAGATGAAAAAGATCGTCGATTATCAGATTGGCGAGCGCGTGGATGCTAAATTTACCGCGGACGGCGGCACTCGCTACAAGGATCGCGACGAGTTTGTAAATTTTAAAGCCGAGGAGATTAGCGCGGATCTAAATCACACTTTGGTTTCAAAAACCGCGACGCGCGCAGGCGAGCTGATAAAATTTAACGGCGACGCGCATTACGTAAATAGCAGAGGCTTTGATTACACGGCGCAAGAGATCATCTACGATACGAGCAGCAAGATCGTCCGCTCCGACGTGCCGTACGTGCTGCGCCAAGGCGGCGACCGTATCACGGGCGCAAGCATAAGCTACGACACCAAAACCAAACAAACAAACTCAAAAGGAATCCACGCATGGTATTTAATAAAAGATCAAAACTCCACAAACTAATACTTTCAGCCGCGCTAATTGCGGGCTTTGGCGCGACTACTCTTAGCGCCGCGCAGGAGCAGGTCGAAGTCACGGCGGATAATTTTTTCGCCGACGAGATCAAGCAGATCAGCGTCCTAACCGGCAATGTCCGCATCAAAAAGGGCGCTTACGATACGCTAAATTCCGACAAAGTGACGATCTACTTCGACGCCAAGCGCCAGCCTACCAAATATGTCGCGACGGGAAACGCAAATTTTAAAATTTTACTCAATCAGAAGCATTATGACGGCAAGGGCGGCGTGCTGACCTACGATCCGACTATCGAGGCCTACACGCTTGAAAACAACGCCTATCTGCACGAGGCCGAGACCAAAAAGGAGGTTTATGGCGATAAGATCATCGTAAATCGCCAAAAGGGCACCTACGAAGTAAAGAGCGGCGGCGGCGAGAAAAAGCCCGTGCGTCTGATCTTTCAGGTCGAAGATCAAAACAAATGATCTATCCTAGCAGCGCGCAGTTTATCACCTCCGCCGCAAATATCGCGGGCGCGCCCGAGTTTGCGATGAGCGAAGTGGCGTTTTTGGGGCGTTCAAACGTCGGCAAAAGCAGCCTGATAAACGCGCTTACCGGGCGCAAAAATCTAGCCAAATCAAGCTCAACGCCGGGCAAAACGCAGCTGATAAATTTCTTTGAGGTTAAATTTAAACAAAAGCTTGCCGCAGACTCGGACGGCTCGCAAAATGAAACGTCGCCCGATCTAGCAAGCAAAGAGGCTTTAAGCTCGGCTGCAAATTGCGCGCAAGATCACGCGGAGGCTGCGGCGTCTGAGCGAAATTTAAAGCAAGATTGCGTTTTAAATTTAAAAAGTGCTTCGGCGGATTTTAGATCGGATCGCGAGACAGATCTTGCGGCAGGTTTTGCGCCGAATTTCGCGCAAAACTCCGAAATAAATTTGAGCGACAGATCAGCGCTAAATTTAGCGGACAACCCCGCTTTTTCGGATCTTGCTAGCTTGGGTGAAAATATCTCTTTGATCTTCGTGGATCTGCCGGGGTTTGGATACGCTAAGGTTTCTAAAAAACTGCATTATATCTGGCAAAAAAATCTTGACGAATTTATCAAAGAACGCCTAAATATCAAGCTTTTCGTCCATCTCATCGACGCGAGGCAGTTTGATCTTACGATAGATAAAAATTTGCAAAACTATCTCGCTAGTTTTCTGCGCGGCGATCAAAAGGTCGTGAGGCTCTACACCAAAGCCGACAAGCTCAACCAAAGCGAGCGCGCAAAGCTTTTGAGGCACGATCCGCAGGCGATTTTGGTCTCTACGCTAAAGGGTAGCGGGCTTGCAAAAGCGCGCGAGATCATCGTGCGAGGGGCGTTTGGATTATGAAATTTCTAAATTTAAATACGTTAAATTTTGCGGCGCAGAATTTCAAAATAATTAAATTCAGCGGATATAAAATGCGCCGCCAAGATCACGCAAAGATTAGGGAAAATTTTAGATGATACGGCTAAAAAAGGCGCGCCTTTGCGACATTTCGCGTATGCAGGAGCTCGTAAAAGAGGAGGTTCAAAACGGCGTAATCTTGCCGCTTGAAAGCGATGAGATCGCATCAAATATCCGCTCATACGTGCTGGCGTTCGGCTGCGATTCTAAGGCGGATACGAGCTTTGATTCTAAAGAGAATTCCGATTTAAATTTAATCCAAAGCTCCGCCGCAAATTTTGCCGAAATCACTTCTGAAAATTCCGCCGAAGATGCCGCGGGCAATTTTGCGCCGCAACGAGCTACGTCTCAAAATAGCGCGCCACGAAATAGCGCGCTGCAAGCCTTATCTGGGGCGAACCGCGCGCAAGCCGGCAAAGAGCAAATTTTACGGAGCGAATATTCGCAAAGCGCGAGCATTTCTCAGACCGAACGTTCGCAGCCCCACGAATCGCAGTGTTTAAAAGAAGCCGAAATTTTAGCGGGCTTTGCTTCGCTTAAAATTTTTAACGCGGATCTTGCCGAGGTGCGCTCGCTCATCGTCGCTCCGCAGTTTCGCAGGCGAGGCATTGCCAGAGCTATCGTAAACGAGCTGCTAGACGAGGCGAGATTTTACGGGCTAAAAAGCGTATTTACGCTCACCTATCAAAAGGAATTTTTTGGGCGCCTCGGTTTTACCGAAATCCCAAAGGACGAGCTGCCCGCGCAAAAAATTTGGGCAGATTGTATTAAATGCAAAAAGTTTCCGGTATGCAACGAAATCGCACTTATCTATACGTTATAGCGGACACGCTTTTTAGCGCGGGAGTTCTTTTTTACCTGCTTCTAAGTGCGGTGTATAGGGGGCTGCCGCCGCTGATCGGGTTTTTTTTCACGGCGATGGTGGTGCAAAAATACGAAAACGACGTGAAATTTAAAAAGTTCGGCTTTACCTGGTTTTTCTCTATTTTTTATCTGTTTTGCGCCGAGCAGATCCACGGATTTAACCTATTTAGCGTGGCTATCGCGTATTGTATATTTTATTTCGTGGTCTATGAAAACTCATTTAAATATATTAAATTTAGAAATTTTTTGATCTGCTTTTACGTGATGATTAGCTATGTTTTGGTCTTTGTGGTGAGCAACGCAATCTCTGCGATCAAAAAGAGCGAGTATCTGCCCCTAAGCGGCGAGTATTTAAATTACATCGTGATTGAAATTTTGCTTGCTCTGCTCTTTTTTAAGGGGCGGCTGGTATGAGGCTAAAGTTTGTATTCGTATTTGTGATACTATTTTTTAGCATGCTTTTGGTGAGAATTTATTATCTTTCGATCAAATCGAACGAATTCTACGAGCAGGTCGCTAAAAATAACGTCATCTCCACCGAGTACATCCCGCCGGTGCGCGGTCAAATTTTAGATGCCAAAGGCCGCCCGCTCGCGATAAACAATCTCGGCTTTTCGCTGTCCATCGCGCCGCATCTAAAAGACGCCGCTCTACAAAGCGAGCTAAATAATATTTCGCGCTACTTCAAAGATCTCAACGTCACCGCGATGAGCAAGAGCTACAAGGACGCGAATTCCGCCTATAATCAAGATTTTATCGAAGTCGTGCCGTTTTTGGACTACAACGCCACGATAGAGCATTTCGCGAGCTTGAGCCTGCACGAAAATATCAAAATTTCGCCCGCTTCGCAGCGCTTCTATCCTTACGGCGCGCTTGCCTCGCACATCATCGGCTACGTAGGCCGCGCCAATAAAAAGGATATCCAAAGTAACCCCCTAAGCGCGCTTACCGGATACAACGGCAGAAGCGGCGTCGAGGGGTATTATAACGAGCTTTTGCAGGGCAGCAAGGGCGAGCGCAAGACGAAGGTTACGGCGCTAAATCAGGTCGTAGAGGAGATCTCGATGCAGGAGCCCAGCAGCAGTGAAATCTCCCTTACCATCGATCTTGAGCTGCAAAAATACCTCGAGGAAATTTTTAAAGACAAGGACGGCGTAGCGATCGTGATGGATCTGCGTGACGGCGCTATCATCGCGGCGGGCAGCTTCCCCGAGTACGATCTAAACACCTTCGTGGGCGGAATTTCGCAGACGCAGTGGGATGAGCTGATAAAAGACCCGCGCCATCCGTTTACGAATAAGCTCGTAAACGGCCTCTATCCGCCGGGCTCCGTCATTAAAATGGCTGTAGGGATGAGCTTTTTAAACAGCGGCAAGATCAACGAAAATTGGAGCGTGTTTTGCAGCGGCGCGATAGAGCTTGGAGGGCGTAAATTTCGCTGCTGGAAGGGCTGGGGTCACGGGCGCGTGAGTCTAGTAGAAGCGATTAAAGGCAGCTGCGACGTGTATTTTTACGAAGGCTCGCTGCTGGTGGGGATCGACTATATGTCCGCGTATCTGCAGCGTCTGGGTTTCGGTAGTAAAACAGGCGTCGATCTGCCCAATGAGTTTGTAGGCACGATGCCTAATAAAGCATGGAAAATGCAGAAATTTAAGCGCGCGTGGTATCAGGGCGAGACGGTCAATGCCTCGATCGGTCAAGGCGACGTGCTCGTAACCCCTATGCAGGTGGCTAAAAACACCGCTCAGATCGCCGCAGGCAAGGCTATCACGCCGCATTTTTTAAAAAGCATCGACGGTAAACCGGTGGAATTTGCCCCTACCGAGCTTTTCACGCCGAAGGAAAAGGCGCAGCTGCCCCTCGTGCGACGCGGTATGTATGAGGTCGGCAACAACCCCGACGGAGGCACCGCCTACAAGCTCATCCATACCGCGGTCGTGCCTCTAGCAGTTAAGACGGGCACCGCACAGGTCGTAGGCATCTCACAGACCGCCAAAAAGCGAATGA